>CALCQB010000102.1 GCA_937897535.1 uncultured Novosphingobium sp.
GAATCAAACGCATTCTATCGCCGCAACCTCGCGGCGGGCCAGAAGGGCCTCAGCGTCGCCTTCGATCTCGCCACCCACCGCGGCTATGACAGCGATCACCCGCGCGTGGTCGGCGATGTCGGCAAGGCGGGCGTGGCGATCGACTCGGTCGAGGACATGAAGATCCTGTTCGACGGCATTCCGCTCGATCAGATGTCGGTTTCGATGACCATGAACGGCGCGGTGATCCCGATCCTGGCCTTCTTCATCGTCGCCGGGGAAGAGCAGGGGGTTGAGCGGCGCCTGCTCGACGGGACCATCCAGAACGACATCCTCAAGGAGTTCATGGTCCGCAACACCTATATCTACCCGCCCGAGCCGAGCATGCGGATCGTCTCGGACATCATCGCCTATACCAGCGCCGAAATGCCCAAGTTCAACAGCATTTCGATCTCGGGCTATCACATGCACGAGGCCGGGGCGACGGCGGTGCAGGAGCTGGCCTTCACCATCGCCGACGGCAAGGAATATGCCCAGCGGGCGATGGCCGCCGGGTTGGATATCGACGCCTTTGCAGGACGTTTGAGCTTCTTCTTCGGTATCGGCATGAATTTCTTCATGGAAGTCGCCAAGCTGCGCGCCGCGCGCACGCTGTGGCACCGGGTGATGGACGGACTGGGGGCGAAGGACGAACGCAGCAAGATGCTGCGCACCCACTGCCAGACCAGCGGCGTGTCCTTGCAGGAGCAGGACCCCTACAACAACGTGATCCGCACCACGATCGAGGCGATGGCCGCGACCTTGGGCGGCACGCAGAGCCTCCACACCAACGCGCTCGACGAGGCGATTGCCTTGCCGACCGATTTCTCGGCCCGGATCGCCCGCAACACCCAGATCGTGCTGGCCGAGGAAAGCGGGATCACCCGCGTGGTCGATCCGCTCGGTGGCTCGTACTACGTCGAGGCGCTGACTTCGGAGCTGGTCGATCAGGCCTGGGCCTTGATCGAGGAAGTCGACGGCCTTGGCGGCATGACCAAGGCGGTCGCCACCGGGATGCCCAAGCAGCGGATCGAGGAAGCTGCAGGGGCGCGGCAGGCGCGGGTCGACAAGGGCGAGGACGTAATCGTCGGGGTCAACAAATACCGGCTGGCGACCGAAGAGCACCTCGATACCATGGAGGTGGACAACCACATGGTCCGCGACGGCCAGATCGCGCGGCTCAAGACAATGCGCGCTGAGCGGGATGAGGCGAAATGCCAGGCGGCGCTCGAACGGCTCACCGCAGGTGCCCGTAACACCAACCCCGCTTACCCTGAGCCTGTCGAAGGGCTGTCCTTCACTTCGGGCGGTAAAGAAGAACAGGGCAGTGGTAGACCTACGGTCGCCTCCGGCTCGAGAAGCTCAGCAAAGACGGGCTTTGAGAACAACCTGTTGGCACTCGCGGTCGAAGCCGCCCGCGCGCGGGCCTCGCTTGGCGAGATTTCCGATGCGATGGAGGCGGTGTTCGGGCGCTATGGCACCCAGCCGGTCCCGGTCACCGGGGTCTACGGCCCGGCCTATGCCGAGGACGCGCGCTATGCCCAGGTAATCGAGGGCGTGAAGGCCGTCGCTCGCCGTCTTCACCGCGATCCGCGGCTGCTGGTCGCCAAGATGGGCCAGGACGGGCACGACCGCGGCGCCAACGTGATCGCCAGCGCCTTCACCGACATGGGCTTCGAGGTGACCAGCTCGCCGCTGTTCCAGACGCCCGAGGAAACGCTGGCACTGGCGCTGGAGAAGGACGTCGATGCGATCGGGGCTTCGTCCTTGGCGGCGGGCCACAAGACGCTGATCCCCGAACTGATCCGGCTATTGCGTGAGGCTGGCCGGCCCGACATCAAGGTCGTCGCCGGCGGCGTGATCCCGCCGCAGGACTACGACTTCCTGCGCGAGGCCGGGGTCCAGGGGATCTACGGTCCGGGCAGCAACGTGGTCGAGTGCGCCGCGGACATGCTGCGCCTGCTCGGGCACAATATGCCGCCGGTCGGAAGTGAGACTGAGGCTGCGCGATGAGCAGCGCGCCATCCAGTGCGTTCCTCCCTATCGCGGCGATGATGTTCGCGGCCGGGATCGGGATTCCGGTCTTCGCGGCGTTCAATTCGGGCCTGGGCAAACAGCTTGGCGGGCCGATTGCGGCCACCGCTGCGGCGTTTGCGGTTGGACTTATCGTGGCCTTGATACTCGTCGCGGTCACTGGATTTCCGCAGCGGGCGGCATTTCACTTCGACACCCCGTACGTGTGGTTTGGGGCCGTGTTCATTCTGTTCTACGGTGTGTCTGTAACCTACGCCGCCCCGCGCATTGGGCTGGGCAATGCGATCTTCTTCGTGCTGCTGGGCCAGATCGTTGCGGCGGCGGCGATCGATCATTTCGGCTGGCTCGGGTCGATCCAGAGTTCACTCACCGCAAAGCGGATGCTTGGAATCGCGGTGATGGCGGTCGGTCTCTATCTGGCAAGGAAGCCGCTGTGATGAGCGCGCGCCTAATCCCACCCCAAACCCGTCATGCTGAACTCGTTTCAGCATCCATTTCGCCGCTCGGGGCTTCGATCTGTTGGGCACAATGGACCCTGAAACAAGTTCAGGGTGACGACGAAGCTGAAGGGGGCTTGTAGTGCGTTACGCCATCGTAATCACAGCGATCGCAACAACACTCGTTTGCGTCTGGGTCGCGACAAGCGCCTGGCGTGACGCTGCGAGCGCCGGTTGCGCCAAGTTCAACGACTTGTCCGCAGAGTGCTACGCGCCACAGGTGATGGCTTCGGCCATTGTTTGGGGCGGAGTGATACTGTCCCAAATCGCGCTCGGTTGGCTCGCGATCAAAAATCGAACGAAATCGGAAAGCTGAAATGTTCAAAAAAATCCTCATCGCCAACCGTGGCGAAATCGCTTGCCGGGTGATCAAGACCGCCCGCCGGATGGGTATCCAGACCGTCGCGGTCTATTCGGATGCCGACGCCCGCGCGCCGTTTGTGCAGATGGCGGACGAGGCCGTGCATATCGGGCCGTCGCCCGCCGCGCAGTCCTACCTGATCGCCGACAAGATCATCGCCGCAGCCAAGGCGACCGGGGCCGAGGCGGTGCATCCGGGCTATGGGTTCCTCTCCGAGCGGACCTCCTTCGCCGAGGCGCTCGCCAGGGAGGGCATCGCCTTCATCGGCCCGCCGGTGAACGCGATCGCGGCGATGGGGGACAAGATCGAGTCCAAGAAGCTCGCGCTCAAGGCCGGGGTCAATGTCGTCCCCGGCTTCGTCGGCGAGATCGAGGATACCGAGCACGCGGTGCGGATCTCGGACGAGATCGGCTATCCGGTGATGATGAAGGCCAGCGCTGGCGGCGGCGGCAAGGGGATGCGGCTGGCCTACTCCGAGCAGGACGTCCGCGAGGGGTTCGAGGCGACCAAGCGCGAAGGGCTCAATTCGTTCGGCGACGACCGGGTGTTCATCGAGAAATTCATTCTGAACCCGCGCCACATCGAAATCCAGATCCTCGGCGACCAGCACGGCAATATCCTTTACCTCAACGAGCGCGAATGCAGCATCCAGCGCCGGCACCAGAAGGTGGTCGAGGAAGCGCCGTC
>CALCQB010000103.1 GCA_937897535.1 uncultured Novosphingobium sp.
CTTTCCCTACACGACGCTCTTCCGATCTATCGACGCATAGGTGGCGATATGGCCGCCGAGTTCGGCGGCGCCGCGGTTGGCGCGGACCACCATCGCCAGCGCGTTCCAGCGTACCAGCGCCGAGATGCGTGCCTCAATGTCGAGATTGCCGGGGAACTGCGGCTGTTCGGCCAGTGCGATGGAGTTGCAGTAAGGCGTATTCAGTACCGGCGGCATCGGCACACGTTTCGCCCGCGCTTCGTCGAGCAGCTTGCGCAGCAGGTAGGTGGCGCGCTCGCGGCCGTTGGATTCGATCAGCGAATTGAAGGCATCGAGCCATTCGCGCGTCTCCACCGGATCGGGATCGGCGGGCATCACGCGCCAGAATGCGGCAGCAAGTTCTGATAAATCGGTCATGGTGTTTTTTCTTCCTCCGCACGCGGGTCTGCGCGCATGACCCGGATGCTACGCGGGATCGTGCGGAACAGGGTTCTGTATGTTCTTGTTTTTAGGCATTAAATAAGCATAAAATAGCGTTTATATTTATTTATTAAGCATAAAATGCCAAAAATAGATCTCGATGCAACAGACTGGAAAATCCTCGCCCGGCTGCAGGAGGATGCGCGGCTGTCCAACGTCGAGCTGGCCAAGGCGGTGAATCTGTCGCCGTCACCCTGTCTGGCGCGGGTGCGGCGGCTGGAGGAGGCGGGGCTGATCAGCCGTTACGTCAGCCTGCTCGATGCGCTGGCGCTGGGGCTCACCGTGTCGGTGTTCATCCAGGTGCGGCTGGAGCGGCAGGTGGAGAAGGCGCTGGAGACTTTCGAGCGCGCGATTGCTGAACGGCCCGAGGTCATGGAGTGTTACCTGATGACCGGCGATTCGGATTACATGCTGCGGGTGATGGTCGCCGACGTGCAGGCGCTGGAACGTTTCATTGTCGATTTTCTGGCGAAAATACCCGGGGTGGGCAACCTGAAATCGAGTTTTGCGCTGAAGCAGGTCAAATACAAGACTGCTTTGCCGCTGGCCGGCGTGGCGCCGGCGGTCAGGGCGACCCGCCGCAAAACGGCGGGTTGAATCCCGCTGCGCTTAGCGCTTGCGGAAAAAGTTGCCGGGGCGTGCTGCAGGCGGACCCGCGCGCTCGTCCTTGTGGCGGAAGCTGATGCGGCCCTTGCTCAGGTCATACGGCGAAATCTCCACCGTGACGCGGTCACCGGCAAGAATGCGGATGCGGTGCTTGCGGATCTTGCCCGAGGCATAGGCGGTCACGGCGTGGCCGTTGGACAGCGTGACGCGGAATTTGGTGTCGGGCAGCACTTCTTCAATGACACCTTCGAACTCGACCATCTCTTCTTTGGACATCTGCAGCTTCCTTCTTAGGAATGATTTGCGGCGGGATCAACCCGCCGCAGCACGATCAGACTTCTTGCAGATTGACGGCGGACGAACGGCCGTCGGAACCTTTTTCGAGGTCGAACGAGACTTTCTGGTTTTCATTGAGCGTCTTCATGCCGGCGCGTTCAACGGCCGAGATATGCACAAAAACGTCTTTGGATTCGCCATCGGGCTGAATGAAGCCGAAACCCTTGGTGGCGTTGAAAAATTTAACGGTGCCGATAGTGGCCATGAGCAGTTCTCCAGAATTTGGCGATCCCGGTCCGGAGTGGACAGGGCATCAATGACGTGTGGAGAAGGCCAAACAGAAGCACCCGTGCGGGTGCGAAGGGCGGACAGAATCCAGGCGCCGGCGCGGAGTATGGGCGGATGTCCTTCTATTTGCAAGGAATATCGGCTTGCGGCACGATGCCGGTCCGCGGGCATTTTTACGCCAGCCGTTCAAAACCAAGGAGATCCCATGAAGCTTTATTTCTCACCCGGCGCCTGTTCGCTCGCGCCGCATATCGTGCTGATGGAAGCCGGTTTTGCCTTTGATCTGGAAAAGGTCGACATCCCGAACAAAAAAACCGCGTCCGGCGCCGACTACTGGCAGATCAATCCCAAGGGTTACGTGCCCGCGCTGCAGCTCGACAACGGTGAAGTGCTGACCGAAGTCAGCACCATCCTGCAATACCTCGCCGACCAGAAACCGGCGTCCGGTCTGGTGCCCGCTGCCGGAACGATGGCGCGTTACCGCCTGATGGAAGCGCTCAACGCGCGGATGCGCCCGGCGCGGGTGGCGGTGACGGCCTGCGAGGTGGTGGCGGATGATTGGCACGCGCGGTTTTCCTGCATTGGCCGCGCCTATATCTACCGCATTGCCAACCGCCGCGCGCCGCTCACGCTGGAGCGCAACCACGCCTGGCAGGTGCCGCAGCCGCTCGATGCCGATGCCATGCACCGCGCAGCGCAGGCGCTGGTGGGGAGCCACGATTTCACCACCTTCCGCTCGGTCCATTGCCAGGCGCAGAGCCCGCTCAAGACGCTCGACCGGCTGGAGGTGGAGCGGGTCGGCGAAGAAGTGCACATCCGTGCCGCTGCGCGATCGTTCCTGCACCATCAGGTCCGCTCGATGGTCGGCTGCCTGGCACTGGTCGGAATGGGGCGGTGGCGCGAACAGCAGATGGCCGAAGCCCTCGCCGCGCGCGACCGCGCCGCGCTGGGCCTCAACGCCCCAAGCGAGGGTCTTTATTTCGTCCGTGCGCTTTACCCGGGCGACTAACCCAAACCCGTCGATCCTGAGCTTGTCGAAGGACTGTCCTTCTTGCATCCACAACCGGCTCAAAAGAAAAAAGCAGCCCTTCGACAAGCTCAGGGTGGACGGGTCTGGGGATCGGGTTAGGTTGCAAACTGAAACGTCGCCCAACGCGATCAGGATTCGGGAGAACAACCATGGCATTCACCGGCAAGCAGCTCACCACCCAGCTCGACGCGGACGGCACGCTGACGCTCCAGCTTAACGACAAGACCTGGGACGATCCCAAGCCCGGTCAGGTGCTGATCAAGGTCGAGGCCAGCCCGATCAACCCGTCGGACCTCGGCCTGTTGTTCGCCAGCGCCGACACCGAAAATGCTGTTTACACCCCCGGCAAGATTGTCGCGCAGATGCCGGCCAACGCCACCCGGGCAATGAAGGCACGCCATGGAATGGCCATGCCGGCCGGCAACGAAGCGGCCGGCACAGTGGTTGCCGCCGGCGCAGGCGCGGAACAGCTGCTGGGCAAGCGGATCGCCTGCGTCCCCGGCACAGCCTATGGCAGCTATGCGATCGCCGAAGCGCAGATGGCCTTCGCGGTCGATGACAGCGTCAGTGCCGAACAGGCCGCCAGCTCGTTCGTCAACCCGATGACCGCGCTGGGCTTTACCGAAACGATGAAGCTGGAAGGTTTCACCGGGATCGTCCACGCTGCGGCGGCCTCCAACCTTGGCCAGATGCTGGTCAAGATCTGCCTTGAGGACGGCATTCCGCTGGTCAACATCGTCCGCTCCGAAGATCAGGTGAAGCTACTCAAGGATCTGGGCGCGACCCACGTGCTCAACATGACCGACGCTGATTTCATGGCCCAGCTGATCGACGCGATTGCCGAAACCAAGGCGATGATCGGGTTCGATCCGATCGGCGGCGGTACACTGGCCGGGCAGATCCTGACCGCGATGGAAGCCGCCGCCAGCCGCGGCGCCGCGTTCAGCCGCTATGGTTCGAGCGAGGCCAAGAAGGTCTACATCTATGGCGCGCTCGACATCGGCCCGACGATCCTCAACCGCGCCTTTGGCCTGACCTGGGACCTCGCCGGCTGGCTGCTCACCCCGTTCATGATGAAGGCCGGGATGGAAGTGGTCGGCCGGATGCGTGCGCGGGTGATGAAGGACCTGACCACGACCTTCGCCAGCCACTACAAGGCGCGGGTGAGCCTGGAAGAGATGCTGACCAAGGCGGCGGTGAGCGAATACAACGCCCGGCGGACAGGTGAGAAGTATCTGGTGGTGCCGTAACAAACCGAGCGACCGCTGACCGCGCCGGGCTGGCGCGGTCCGGTCACTGGAACGTCAGTCCTTTGAACTTGCCGTCGCTCCGCCATCCCTCTATGTAGGCGAAATAGGCAACCGCGCCCCACGGGTAGCCGCGTCCGAGTCCGGCGCCCGCCTCTTCCCAGCCCTTGCCCTCGTTGTTGTAGTAGCCCGGCGTGCAATCGACCGAGCCGAGCATCGGACCGGGGCCTGAATCGAGCACTGCCAGCCAGGCGTCTTCCGCCTCGCGGGTCACATCGACCTCCACCAGGCCTTCAGCCTGCATGTGCGAAACGATCCGCGCGAAGGTCTTGGCGCTATCGACGATATTGTGCGGCACGTTGGAGATCAGGTTCGCGCCCTGCTGCGGCTGGACGATGAACAGGTTGGGGAAACCATGGACATGAATTCCGTGCTTGCTGCGCATGCCGTGCGCCCAGGCATCCGACAGCAATTTGCCCCCGCGCCCGCTGACATCGAACCCGCAGCGGCGGCGATAGTCGGTCCCGACCTCGAAGCCCGAGGCGTAGATGATGCAATCGACCGGATATTCCTGCCCGCCGACCACCACGCCGTTCTCGGTGATTTCCTCAACGCCCCGGCCATCGGTATCGACCAGCACCGTGTTCGGGTTGTTGAAGGATTGCAGGTAGGCATCGTGAAAGCACGGGCGCTTGCACAACTGGCGGTACCAGGCCTTCAGTTTGTCCGCAGTGTCCTGATCCGCGACCAGGGCATCGGTCCGCGCGCGGATTTGCTCCATCTTTTCGTGGTCGGCATCCTCGAACGATGCGAACATGCTTTCGGGAGACAACTGGTCAGGCGGAATCTGGGCCATTTTGGCCCGCATCATCTTGGCCAGATCGGTCCAGCCATCCTGCACCAGATCGACCTCGGGCATCACCAGCCCGGTCTGCCACGCGGCAAAATTGTCGAGCCATTTGTATTGCCAGCCGGGTTCGGCAATCGACGCGAACCAGTCGGGATCGATCGGGATGTTGTTGCGCGCATCGATTGAGCTGGGCGTGCGCTGGCAGACATAAAGCGTGCCGGCGCTGGCCGAAAGGTGCGGCACGGCCTGCACCGCCGTCGCCCCGGTGCCGATGATCGCCACCCGCTTGTCCGCCAGCTTGGTCAATGGCGCGCCATCGGGCGAACCGCCGGTATAATCATAGTCCCAGCGGCTGGTGTGGAAACTGTGGCCCTTGAACCGCTCCAGTCCCGCTATGCCGGGCAACTTTGCGACGTGCAGCGGGCCGGTGCCGAGCCCGACGAAGCGGCTGGTGAAGCGATCACCCCGGTCGGTGCTGACGATCCAGACTTGCGCGGCTTCATCCCATTCCAGCCCGGTCACCGCAGTGTGGAACAGCGCATGTTCGTAAAGCCCGAACTGGCGCGCGATCCGCTTGCTGTGTTCGAGGATTTCGGGCGCGTGCGCGTATTTCTCGCTCGGCATGTGCCCGGTTTCCTCGAGCAGCGGCATGTAGATCATCGATGCCGTATCGCACTGCGCGCCGGGATAGCGGTTCCAGTACCAGTTGCCGCCGACATCCCCGGCCTTGTCGACGATCCGGACCTTGCCGACCCCGGCCTCGACCAGCTTGGCCCCGACCACTAGCCCGGCGAACCCGCCGCCGACGAAGGTGAAATCGACGTGGTCGACCACTGCATCGCGCGGGATTACCGGCAAATAGGGATCGTCCTTGAGATGCGCGAAACTGCCCGTCAGTTCCCGGTACTGCCCGTTGCCATCGGCCCGGACCCGCTTGTCGCGTTCCTGGGCATACTTCGCGCGGATAGCAGCAGTATCGAGCATAGGCCTAGGTTCCTTTGGCAACGACGCTTTCTGGCAATTCGGTCCCGAACACCCGCTGGTAGTATTCGGCCACCAGCATCCGCTCGGTCTCGTCGCACTTGTTGAGGAACGAGAGGCGGAAGGCGAAGCCGGGGTCCTTGAAGATCGCGGTGTTCTGGGCCCAGGTGATCACGGTGCGCGGGCTCATCACGGTGGAGATATCGCCGTTGATGAAGCCCTGGCGGGTCAGGTCGGCAACCTTGACCATGTTGGCGACCATATCGGGCGCAGCGCCATGGGTCTTGGCCAGCACGATCTCGCTCTCGACCTGCGCGGGCAGGTAGTTGAGCTGGACCACGATGTTCCAGCGATCCATCTGCGCCTGGTTGATCGCCTGGGTGCCGTGATAGAGCCCGCTGGTATCGCCTAGGCCGACCGTGTTGGCGGTGGCGAACAAGCGGAAGTTGGGATCGGGGCGGATCACCCGGTTCTGGTCGAGCAGGGTCAGCTTGCCTTCGGTTTCCAGCACGCGCTGGATCACGAACATCACGTCCGGGCGGCCGGCGTCGTATTCGTCGAACACCAGCGCGACTGGGTGCTGGAGCGCCCACGGCAGCAGCCCTTCGCGGAATTCGGTAACTTGCAGGCCATCGCGCAGGACGATCGCATCGCGCCCGATCAGGTCGATCCGGCTGATGTGCGCGTCGAGGTTGATGCGGATGCACGGCCAGTTGAGCCGCGCGGCGACCTGCTCGATGTGCGTCGACTTGCCCGTGCCGTGATAGCCCTGGA
>CALCQB010000104.1 GCA_937897535.1 uncultured Novosphingobium sp.
GCTCTTCCGATCTGGGCTCACCGAACGGATCGTACGCCAGCTGCTCGCGCTCGTCAGTCCGTAGCTCCATCACCGCATCTACCAGCACCATACCAGAGGGCTTGACGTTGCCGACGTGTTCCGCGCTCCATCGCTCCGCTCGTACCGTGGCCACGACGGCCATCCTCTTCGCCGGCGCCATGGCGACGGGATGCACGCGTCCGGCGGCCACCGCCGTCGCGCCGATGTCAGGCAAGCGCGTCGAGAGCGACCGCGGTATGGTCGCCGCCTCGCACCCCGATGCCGCCGCTGCCGGTGCGACGATCCTCGCGCAGGGCGGCAATGCGGTCGACGCGTTCGCCGCGACCGCGTTCGCGCTCTCGGTCACCGACGTATCGCAGACGGGACTCGGTGGTGGCGGCGCGATGACCTTCTTCAACGCGAAGACGAAGACGGTCGAGCATCTGTCGTTCTATGCAAGAGCGGGGGAAGACGCGGCGTGGGCCCGCGCCGACACGTCGCGCGGCCGTAGTCCGGGACGTGCCGCCGCCACGCCGGGCATGGTGGCCGGTGTGCTCGAAGCGCACACCAAGTGGGGCAAGCTCTCGCGGGCGCAGGTGATGGCGCCGGCCATCGCGTTGGCGCGCGACGGCTTCATCGTGTCGCCACTGCTGGCGCTCATGCGCGACCAGGTGTCGGCCGCCGAACGCGCCGGCCTGCGCGCGGCAACGGTGAACAGCACCAACTTCGACGACTGGGATCCCATCTTCCACGCGCTCGACCACGACGAACTCGACGTCCTGCTGGTGTCACCCGAACGACTGGGCAACCCGCGCTTCGCCGCCCGGCTGCCGGGTCTGGACCTGTTCCTGTCCGACGCCGCCGAAGAGGTGCTGCCGATCTACCAGATGCGCATCGACGACCTGCGGCCGACCTTCCGCGTGTTCCGCGACAAGACCGCAAGCGCGGTGCCGGTCGGCATGCTCTACGACGATGTCTATCACACGGTGATCGTCGCTCCGGCGACCAGCAACACGGTGGCGAAATGCGTCGTCGGCATCAGCGATTCGCTGCCGACCAACATGTTCGCGCAGGCCGGCAAGCTCGGCATCCCGAACCTGGTGTTCGCCTGCGACACCGAGCCGGTGGTGGTGACCCGCGCGGCCCATTCGCCGGTCTGGTCGTCGCACAGCACCACCGCATCGCCCGGGGCGATCCGCATGACCCGCGACAGATAGTGCGCCTGCGGCCCCTCCAGCGAAAGGTGCCCGCCTTCGCGCAGCTCCTGTCCGACAAACAGGCGCGGTGCGCTCTTGGGAGGCCAGGCGGGTGTGGCGGGCATAATGGTCCCCTAAATCAATCAACCAACCCCGTCATCCTGAACTTGTTTCAGGATCCATCGCGCGGTTAGCTCCGCATTTTTCGAGACAACCGGGCTTGGGGAGAAATTGATCCTGAAACAAGTTCAGGATGACGAACAGAGAGGGGCGGGATAGGAGTTCCGCATGTCCGCCACCCCCGCCGAGATCGTCCCCGACACCCAGCACCGCGGGCTGACCGCCGCCTTGCCGCAGCCGTTGCGCGATCTGGCGCAGCTGGCGCGGTTCGACCGGCCGATCGGCTGGTGGCTGCTGTTCTGGCCCTGCGCCTGGGGTCTGCTGCTGGCGGGCGGGCAAGGCCAGTGGGTGCTGCTGCTGTGGCTGTTGCTCGGTTCGATCGCGATGCGCGGGGCGGGCTGCGTCTATAACGATATCGTCGATGCCGAGCTCGATCGGCAAGTGGCCCGCACCGCCAGCCGCCCGGTGGCGAGCGGGCGGATCGGCAAGCGGCTCGCCTGGGCCTGGCTGATCGCGCTGTGCGGGGTCGGGCTGGTGGTGCTGCTGCAACTGCGCTGGCAGGCGCAACTGGTTGCGCTGGGCAGCCTGGCGCTGGTCGCGGCCTATCCGTTCATGAAGCGGATTACCGGGTTCCCGCAGGCCTGGCTCGGGCTGGTCTTCACCTGGGGCGCGCCGGTCGGCTGGGTCGCGCTGCGCGGCGACCGGCTCGAGGTAATGGCGGCGCTCTATGCCGGGGCGGTGCTGTGGTGCATTGGTTATGACACAATCTACGCCTGCCAGGACCGCGAGGACGATGCGCTGGTCGGGATCGGTTCAAGCGCGCTGACCCTGGGCAAGCACCTGAAGGCCGGGGTGGCGGCGTTCTATGGCGGGGCCGTGCTGCTGTGGGGACTGGCGGTGTGGCTGCTGCGTCCGGACTGGATCGCGCTGCTTGCGCTTGCGCCCGCGGCGGCCCACCTTGGCTGGCAGGTGCTGACGCTGGAGGACAGCGATGCCGACAATGCCCTCGCGCGGTTCCGCTCAAACCGGACGCTCGGCCTGCTGGTCGCGGCGGCCTGCTGGGTGGTGGGCAATGCGTAGCGCGGCGGTGGCGGGGCTGCTGGTGCTTGGGGCCTGCGATCCAACGACTCCGCCCAAGGACAAGGTCGAGAATATCCTCATCACTGACGCGCCAACCGCGGCTGAATCTACAGACGCTTCTTCCGCCAATGCGCCGACAAGCGCCACAACCTCGGCCACCGCGATCGCAACGCCGCGTCCAACAGAACCGGTCAAGCACCTCCAGGCGCTTGGCACCGAGCCGTTCTGGTCAATCGAAGTTCTGCCGGGCGAGCTGCACTATTCCTCGCCCGAGAATCTTGCCGGCACCACATTTGGATCGGCTGAAACCAAGGACGGCAAGGCCACGCGCTACACCGGGCGGCTGGAAGGCAAATCCGTTGTCCTGCGGGTCGAACCCGGCACTTGCAGCGACGGGATGAGCGACACGGTCTATCCCTACAAGGCCACCTTCACCTGGGGCGAGCGGACCGAACAGGGCTGCGCGCGGCTGAAATAGGATGTGCAACCTCTACCGCATGACCAAGGGCACCGCCGAAGTCGCCAACCTGTTCAAGGTCGATGGCGACCTGGTGGCCAACTACGCCGCCGAGATTTATCCGGGCTACCCCGGACTGGTCGTGGCCGAGGGGCGGGCGCGGGCGATGAACTGGGGTTTCCCGCTGGTGCTCAAGGGCAAGCAGGGCCAGCCGCTCAAACCCAAGCCGGTCACCAACGCGCGCGAGGACAAGCTGCTCACCGGATTCTGGCGCGACAGCTTCGTCCAGCGCCGCTGCCTGATTCCGGTCAGCCAGTGGGCCGAGGCCGAGGGCGACAAGGGCCGGATGACCCGGACCTGGTATGGCCTGCCGGGCGAAGAGGTGTTCGCGGTCGCGGGGCTGTGGCGGCCGAGCGCCGAGTGGGGCGAGGTCTACACCATGGTGATGGTCGACGGGCACCCACAGATGGCCGAGGTTCACGACCGGATGCCGCTGATCCTGAGCAACGCGGCGCAGGCCTATTGGCTGGAAGGCTCGCCGGATGAGGCGCTGACGCTGTGCCAGGTGTGGGAGGATGACCTGACGGTCGAGCGCACGGCCGAGCGCTGGGCCGGGGGGGGGACGCAGGCGGTGCAGACTGGCCTGTTCTAGGCAAACAGCACCGCGTGCCGCGCTTCGATCGCCGGCCACAGCCGCGCCGCTTCGGGCACGTCGAGGTTGAAGGTTTCTTTGAGCACCGCAACCAGTTCCTCGGCCGAGCCAAGTTCGCGAACCTGCGCGCCATCCGGTCCAGTCTGCGTGAACACCTTGCCGCGCAGCATCAGGTGGCCATCGGCTGTCCGCTGCTGGACCACCAGGTTCTGCACGAACACCGATTCCGGATCGCGCCCCTGCCACTCGCACAGTGCGGCGAGCAGCGCCTCGTCGGCCGGGGCAGCGGCGAAATCATAGGACAGCGGCATCGGGCCGGTCACGATCTCGTACTGCCAGAGGCCGTCGCCGGTGCGCTGGACCCTTCCGGCGAGCGGGGTCGCGGCCCAGTCGTGCTCGGCCAGCGGTAACGGCTCGATCTGGCTCGATCCGAACCCGACATCGCAGAGGTAGTTGCGGCCATCGACCGCCACCATCAGGCACAGGTGCGAACCCATCGTCGCCTCACCCCGCAAGGCCCGCATCACTCCGCCGGACATCCGGGTCACGCTGAAGTCAAGCGTCGCCAATGCGCGGGCAAACAGGCCGTTCTGCTCGTAACACCAGCCGCCGCGCCGCGCCGTGACCAGCTTGGCAAAGATCGCGGCCGGATCAAGCGTCGGCGGGGTGCCGAACTGGACGTCGAGGTTCTCGAACGGGATCGCCAGGACATGCGCCCGGTGCAGCGCGGTCAGCGTGGCTTGGTCGGGGACGAGCGGGCCGGAATAATCGATCCGGGCCAGATAGGCGTCGAGTTGAGTGGCGGTCAGCGGCTCAGTCATAATTTACGATCTCGAATTCGATCCCGTCCCAGTCGAAGAAATAGAACCGGCGACCCGGTTCATAGTCGGCATGATTGAACGGTTCCAGCCCGGCATTGATCACGATCGCTTCGGCTGCGGCGAGATCATCGACCACCAGCCCGACATGGTTGAGCGGCGCGCCCTTGGCATAGGGCCCGCCGCGCCCCTCGTTGGTATAGACCGCGAGGTAATCGCGTTCGTTCCCGACGTGGATCGTCCAGCCGCCGAGCTGCGAAGGCCCGCGCCAGCGTTCGTGCCAGCCGCACAGTTGCTGCAGCAGGGCGGAGGAGCGCTCGGGATCGCTGACGGTGATGTTGGCGTGTTCGAGAAAGCCGGTCGGCATGGTTCGTCCTTTTTATGACTCGTCTGGTCGCGGTTTCGAATCACCGCGCTTGCCCTTGTGCAATCTCAAGCTAACTTGAGGTCAAGCGCTTTCGGAGGCCTGCCATGGACCGCAACGACCTGCTACCGATCGGTGAACTCGCGCGTCGCACCGGGCTCGCGGTCTCGGCGATTCGGTTCTACGAGGACAAGGGCCTGATCCAGGCGATGCGCACCATGGGCAACCAGCGCCGCTTTTTGCGCAGCGATATCCGCCGGCTCAGCTTCATCCTGATCGCGCAGCGGCTGGGACTGGGGCTGGTCGAGATTGAGGTCGAACTGTCCAAGCTGCCGCAGGGCCGCACCCCGACTCAGGCCGACTGGCAACGGATCAGCCGCTCGATGCGCGGGATGATCGACAAGAAGATCGCGCTGCTCTCGCTGACCCGCGCCAAGCTGGAAGAATGCATCGGCTGCGGGTGCCTGAGCCTGCAGCGCTGCCAGCTCTACAACCGCGACGACCGGGCGGGAGCCGGGGGCAAGGGACCAAGGTTTGTGCTGGATTAGCCAGGCTTCTTTCCGCAGGCGATGGTTGCGCAGCCGAAGAACGCCTTGCGGAACTCGGCCTCGAGTCCGTTGTTCTGCAACATTGCGGTGAAATCGCGCGCATCGCCAAAGTTGCTGGCGTAAGCGCCGATCATTGAGAAGTCCTGAGCTCCGCGCAGCAAAAACCTTTCAACCAACGGCAAAACTGACTTGAGGTGGAGCAGGTACAGCCAGCGGAAGATCCAGCCCTTCGGGTCGGACGCCTCGATAAAGGCGAAGCGGCCGCCTGGCTTGAGTACTCGGGCAGTAAGGGCGGCCAGTCTTTGATGCTGCGCGGGGTTGAATGTCTTGAGTCCGAATGTTGAGATCACGAAGTCGGCGCTTCCGTCCGGCAGGTCGCTGGCCAACACGTCATCTTCGATGAAGTCGATCCGGTGCGCGCGCATGGCATAGAGCCGCTCGATTGCCCGGCGATGCATTCCGGCCGAAATGTCCACGGCAGTGATCCGCTCGATGGCAGGGTGCGCGGCGAGCAAGTGAGGCCACGCTTCGCCGGTACCAGCCATCAGATCGTAACCGCCTCGCGCTTCAGGAGGGAGCGCGAGAGCAGCGACACATTGCCGCCGCCACCGTTCGGTAAAGCCCAGCGAACAGACATAACTGAAGGCGATATATTTGTCGGAGCAGCGATCAAATACATCCCGGACAAACGCCGGATCATAGATATCGGTAGAAGTCTTGGTCACTCCGCCGCCAACAATTCTTCCGCCCCTTCAAGGTCCACGCTTACCAGGCGGCTGATCCCGCGTTCGACCATCGTGACCCCGAACAGGCGGTGCATCCGGCTCATGGTCACGGCGTTGTGGGTGACGATCAGGTAGCGGGTCTGGGTTTCGCCGACCATCGCGTCGAGCAGGTCGCAGAAGCGTTCGATGTTGGCATCGTCGAGCGGCGCGTCGACTTCGTCGAGCACGCAGATCGGCGCGGGGTTGGTGAGGAACAGGCCGAAGATCAGCGCGACGGCGGTGAGGGCCTGTTCGCCGCCCGAAAGCAGGGTGAGCGATTGCAGGCGCTTGCCCGGCGGCTGGGCGTAGATTTCGAGACCGGCTTCCAGCGGATCGTCGCTGTCCACCAGCGCGAGATGCGCTTCGCCGCCGCCGAACAGCCGCGCGAACAGGCGGCGGAAGTGCGCGTCGACCGCTTCGAACGCGGCGCGCAGCCGTTCGCGCCCTTCGCGGTTGAGGTTGCCGATCGAGCCGCGCAGGCGGCTGACCGCTTCGTGTAGCTCGGCCTGCTCGGCCAGGCTCGCGCCGTGCCTGGTTTCGGC
>CALCQB010000105.1 GCA_937897535.1 uncultured Novosphingobium sp.
TGGGTGAGCACAGCGCCAGCAGCCTGGGCCTGAACCTGCCGCGCCTGCGCCTGGCCCTGGTGGCCGTGGTGGCGCTGGCCACCGGCGCGGCCGTGGCGCACGCCGGGCTGGTGGCCTTCGTGGGCCTGGTGGCGCCGCACCTGGTGCGCCGCGCCGTGGTGGTGCGGCACGGGCCGCTGCTGGCCCTGTCGATTTATGCGCTCGTGCATGAATCGGTCCACAACCTGATCTTTCGCCGCCCGGTTGCCAACCGCTGGATCGGCCTGGTTACAAGTCTCCCCAACGTCTTTCCGTCGGCAGCGACATTCCGCACCTTTCATCTCGCGCACCACGCACACTTGGGCGAATATCGCTGGGATGGCGACGTTCCAGGCCGAGCCGAGCGGCGGCTGGTCGGCACTGCCCCGGGGCGCAAGGCCATCTGGCTGGCCGGCATGTGGCTGGTGCAAATCGGACGGGCGATCCGGATCACCCGCATTGCAATCTGGGATCGCTGGGCTTTGCTCAACATCGCGGTCCAGGCCAGCTACCTGGCTCTGATTGCAGAGCTGGGCGGTGCCAAGGGACTGGCCTACCTGTTCCTGTCGAGCATCTTCTCGATCGGCCTCCATCCGCTGGGCGCGCGCTGGATCCAGGAACATTTTCCGCTGTTTGCCGGCCAGCATACCACCTCGTACTACGGACCGGCCAACCGGTTGGCATTCAATGCGGGCTTGCATGTCGAGCATCATGATCTGCCCTATGTCGCCTGGCACCGGTTGCCCGAACTTCGCCGGATTGCACCGGAATTCTACTGCGAACTCGGCTCGGTCCGGTCCTGGACCGGCCTGCTGGTGCGGTTCCTGTTCGATCGCAGTCTGACCCTATCGCGGCGGGGATAGGCTGGCGCTGATTGCGCGAGCGGGCAGGGGGCAGGCGCAATGCTTGCATAGCCGTGCAACTCACCTGTCTGCGGGGGTATGTGCTCCCCCCAGAGCAGCGCCCAAAGAAAACGCCCCCACTGCGGAGATCTGCAGTGGGGGCGCTGAATTTCCGGATCGCGGAGAAACTATTCCATGCGTTCCTTGAAGCACTCTTCGGTTGCCTTCGCGCGCTTCTTGGCATCGCTGATTTCGCCGGCCTTGGCCTTGCACTGGCCGGTTGCGGTCTTGCCCTGGGCGGCGGCCAGCGCGGCCGCGCCGTCGTAGTCGGCGGCCAGCTTGCCGTCGGCGCCGAACGCGGTGTCCTGGCTCAGCTGCGCCATCAGTTCGCGGCCGATCGGCAGGCGCGCGCGCTTGCCGGTGATGAACCCGGCGAAGATCCCGATCGCGATCACGCCGACGCCGGTGGCGATAGTGTTGCCTTCGCCTTCCTGGCGATAGCTGCCCGAAACCGGAATGGCCTTGGTGCCGAGTTCGATGTGGCTGAGGTTGAATTCGATCTTGCCCGACTTGCCGAACGCGCCCTTGCCGGTGCGCCAGGTGATTTCTGCCAGTGCCGGAGTGCCGCGCGGGATCACCACGGTCTGGCCGATGGTGACGTCGTTAAGCACGGTCAGCTTGAACGTGTCGCCGGCCCGGTGCGTGCTGCTGTTGACTTCCTCGGCCACGGCAAGGGTGATCGGGGTGCCCGACGGCAGGGTCAGGGTCTGCGGAACCGGCGCAGCGGCCGGTGCGGCAACGGCCTGCGCCGCCGGTTCGGCCACGGCGGGCGGAGCCGCAGCGTCCTGCGCCGAAAGCGACGAAGAAACGAGCGCGACAGTTGCAATGCCCAAAGCAAAGTTCTTCATGGAAAGGTCCCCTCTTCGGTCGGCATGGTGCCGATCCTGTCCGGGGCATATCCAGCGACGAGGAATTTCGCAATAAGCTCTATTACTTGGACGATTCCCAAAGGTGCGGCCACGTTTAGCCCGATCCCGCCTGCGCCGCGATTGCGCGGGCGGGTCATCCGCCTCAACCCCGGCAAAACCCGACGCCTTTCACTTGGCGTTCAGGCAAGCACTGGTTATAGGCCAGCACCATGTTTGCCCGATCCCCGCTCAAGCTCGCCATCCTTGCCGCCGCCTCGACGGCGATGCTGTTCACTGCCGGTTGCGGCGGGCGCGGGGGCAAGCCGCGCGATACCGCGTTTGTCGCGCGCGATGTGGAGACGCTCTACAACGCCGCGAAGGCCCGGCTTGACCGGGGCGATACCCTGGTCGCCGCCGCGCTGTTCGACGAGGTTGAGCGCCAGCATCCCTATTCGCCGTGGGCCCGCCGCGCCCAGTTGATGAGCTCGTTCAGCTATTACGTCGCCAAGGATTTCACCAAGTCGATCCAGTCGGCCCAGCGGTTCCTCTCGATCCATCCGGGCAACCGCGACGCGCCCTATGCCTATTACCTGATCGCGCTGTGCTATTACGAGCAGATCAGCGACG
>CALCQB010000106.1 GCA_937897535.1 uncultured Novosphingobium sp.
CGGAGAAATGGCCCGCGCGCTGGCCGCCGGGATGCCGCCCGAAGACATCGTCTTTTCCGGCGTCGGCAAACAGCACCACGAGATGATCGCCGGCCTCGAAGCCGGGATCGGGCAGTTCAACCTCGAGAGCGAGGAAGAAGGCATCGAGCTGGCCGCACTGGCGGCCGAGCGCGGGCTGACCGCGCATTGCGCGCTGCGGGTCAATCCCGACGTCGATGCGCGGACCCATGCCAAGATCTCGACCGGCAAGGCCGAGAACAAGTTTGGCGTGCCGATCGATCGCGGCGCGGAAATCTATGCCAAGCTGGCCGCGCTGCCGGGCCTCGACATGCGCGGGGTGGCGGTCCACATCGGCAGCCAGCTGAGCGAGCTCGAGCCATTCGAGGAGGCCTTCGCCAAGGTCGGCGCGCTGATCGCGGAAATCCGCGCGAACGGCCAGACGGTGACTCACGCCGATCTCGGTGGCGGGCTCGGCGTACCGTATAAGGCTGGTGATGAATTTCCGACCCCGCAGGCCTATGCCGAGATGGTGGCGCGGGCGACCGCCGACTGGGATGTTACCCTGATGTTCGAGCCAGGCCGGGTGATCTGCGGCAACGCCGGGGTGCTGCTGACCAGGGTGGTGCGGGTCAAGCGCAGCTCGAACCGCGCGCCGTTCGTGATCGTCGATGCGGCGATGAACGATCTCGCCCGCCCGGCGATGTACGGCTCGTGGCACGATTTCGACGCGGTCGAACCCACCGGCGAGCGGATGACCGCGCATATCGTCGGTCCGATCTGCGAAACCGGCGATACCTTTGCGATGGACCGCGAGTGCGACGCGCTGCAGGCGGGCGATCTGGCGGTGTTCCGCACCGCCGGGGCCTATGGCGCGACCATGGCCAGCTCCTACAACAGCCGCGGCTTCGTGGCTGAGGTGATGGTCGATGGCGACAAGTGGGCGGTGGTGGCCGACCGGATCCTGCCAGCGGCGATCAGCGCGGCCGAGCGGGTTCCGGACTGGCTGGACTGAGCTCGTGCATTCGCTCCCGCTGCTCCATCGCCTGACCGGCCAGAAGGTGATCCTGCTGGGCGAAGGCGAAGCGGGAGAGGCGAAGCGGCGGCTGCTCGAACGGGCCGGGGCCGAGCCAGTTGGCGAAGATGATACCACGGCGCGGCTGGCCTTCATCGCGTTGGACCAGCCCGAGGCGGCTGCGACCCGGCTCAAGGCGCGCGGGCTGCTGCTGAATGTAACCGACCGGCCAGACCTGTGCGATTTCACCGTGCCGAGCATCCTCGAGCGTGGGCCGGTGCTGATTGCCGTGGGAACGGGCGGCGCTTCGGCGGGTCTGGCCAAGGCACTGCGGCTGCGGCTTGAAGCCCTGCTTCCAGAATCGCTCGGTCAATTGGCCGAGCGTTTGCAGCAAGCCAGAGCGGCGCTGCGCCAGCGCTTCCCCGAACCGGCCCAGCGGCGCCGGGCACTGGACGAAGCACTGGCCCAGGGCGGGACGCTCGATCCGCTGGTTTCGGAAAGCGCCGATGCGGTTGCCGGCTGGCTGACGGATGCCGCTGCGGGCAGCAGCGGCCTGGTCGAATTCACGCTGCGCAGCGACGATCCCGATGACCTGACCCTGCGGCAGGCCCGCTGGCTGGGAGCCGCTGACCTGCTCGCCCATGAACCGCGCGTCTCGGGAGAAATCCTATCGCGTGCGCGCGCCGATGCGGTGCGGATCGAGCTGGCGAGTGGCGCTGTGCCTGAGCCTGGCCCGGGCCTCACCGTCGTTATTCGGCGGGGCTGAGCAATACCTTCAATTGTGCCAGCGCGATCGGCTTGGTCCGGTCGTCCTGCCAGCATTCGGCATTGACCAGCGCGACCCGGCGGCCGGCCCGGGTGACCTGACCCATCGCATAGGTGCGCTGCTCGGTCCCGCCGCGCATGAATTCGACCTGCACGTTGACCGGCTTGAGCTTCATCACCTCACCCCGGCGGTCAAGCTCGGCGCGAAGCGCGGCAATCGCGGCCATTTCCATCAGCCCGCTCATCGCGCCGCCGTGGAGAAAGCCGGGCCGGCCGGCCACGCGCTCGGCATAGTCGAAGCACAGCACCGGGGTGCCGCCTTCGTCGTGGTCGACAGTGATGCCCAGGGCGTCGCCATAAGGGGGCAGGGACGAGCCGGTCACAGGTAGGTTCCGTGAGTTGCCATGAAAGTGCCGATGACATGGGCGACCGGATCGGCGGGGTCTTCGTCATAAGCAACGCCGCGGATGAAGGCGATGGTCCGGGTCAGCTTGTAGCATTCGCCGCGGCCGATCACCGTCTTGCCCGGCACCGCCGCGCGCATGTAATCGACCCGCAGATCGAGCGTGGCGTGCGGCACGAACCGGCCGGTCAGGGTCCAGACCGACATCGAGGTGGCATTGTCCATCAGGCTGATGATCGGGCCCGAGGCCAGCACCCCGGTCTCCGCGACCCCGACCAGATCCTCACGCCACGGCAGGGCCAGTTCGACCCAGCCCGGACCGTGCCCGTGATAAGAAATCCCCAGCCAGCCGCCATGGCCGTGGCGGGTCATCATCTTTGAGGCACGGGCCGGATCAAAGGCGAAACCGGGCGGCAGATCGTGCAGGCTGGTTGGCTCGTTCATGCCGGTTTCTCTGCGTTCGCAGGGGGGCGATTACAATCTTTTAATTTCACATCGGGGGCTGGCTGGGGCCGAACGGCGCTGGCCGGGGGCATGGTGCCCGTTCGGCGAATTCGGGGAAATGCCATGAACTTGCCAAAGATCGACATCTCCGCACTGCCCGATCTCGATCAGCTCACGGGTGTGTTCGGAAGTATGGCTCATCCAGTCCTGCCGCTGGCATCGGATGACACGGTCGTCATTCTGATGGTCCAGATTTACGATATCCTGATCGGCGGCTGAGCCAGGAGGTTCCGGATGATCATTCGACCGGAACTGCAGGCGCTGCGGAGCGATGATACTCCGCAGCGCACTGCGCAGGCCGGGATCCGTGATGTCTATGAAGGCTGGCGGCACAGCGGGTTCGGGCAGCAGGCCGAGGCCGAACTGGCGCAGTTCGGACGCGGCGCGGATCTTGACGACCTGCCGCTGCTGGCAACCCTGTTCGCGCCGGGGGAGGACCAGGCGGCGCTGGATTTTGTCGCCAGTCTGATTGATCCGCTGCTCCAAGCCATGGCGCGGCAGCCGCTGAGCCAGGCCCCTTTGCGCTATTCAAGCGATCAGTTCGCGACCTCGCTGTCGCTGGTCCGCAAGGGCACGACCACGCTGACCCTGCAGGTCATCAACGGCACCGGCCAAGAGCGTAGGCCCGACCCGGTTGCAGCGCGGTTCGTTCCGGCGGAAACGTTCGAACGGGTCCTGTCCGGAACCGGATCGGCCAAGCGGGTCCGGATGCTGGCCCAGCGGCCTGACGGCGCCGATCTGCAAGTGCGGGATGTTGCGCTTGCCGCTGGTGACGTCAGTCACCGGAGGGGTCAAAGCGAAGTCCAGCTGGTCAGCCAGGTTCCGGCCACGCTGGCCATGCTCAAGCTGCAACGGCGGGTCTGCGCAGGCGCGGTCACCCGGGAATACGCGCTGGCCGATGGGCGGCTGGTTCACCAAGCGGCCAGCAGTCCGCGCGAAAGCCGTCTCGAACTGACTGCCGCGCTGCTCGGGCGGATGGGTCGCAGCGATGCGGCACCGCTGCTGGCGGCGATGGCTGAAGAGCACGGCAGCGAGTCGCTGCGCTGGCAAGCGCTGCGCGAATGCCTGACGCTCAATACGGCGGCCGGCTTCGCCACGCTGAGCCGGATCGCCCGGCAAGCTGACGATCCGCTGGCCGCCCCGGCCGGAGCGCTGCGCGCGCAGCTGCTCGAAAGCTATCCGCAACTGGCCGGAGTAAGCCCATGCCCCGCGTGATCGTAGTCACCGACCCGGCCAGCGCCTCGCTGGCCGAATGCGTCGATGCCGTCAGTGCCAAGGGCTTTGATCCCGGCGATGACGACAGTCTGGCCCATGCCGCGCTGTGGTTGCGACGGCTTGGCAATGACCGCGAATTTCTGGGCGATATCCTGATCGAGCAATTGGCCCAGCGTCATCATGAAGATGCGGACGACAACGCCTATGGTCCGCAAGTGATGATGCTGGCGCCGCCGTGCGGTGACTTCTTCATCCGTGCCAACATCTGGCCCTCGCTTGGTGAGCACATGGTCCGGGCCAGCGGCGGGGATTCGTTCGTGCTTGGGCTGCCGCACGATCACAATTTCAACTTCCTGACGCTGGGCTATTTCGGGCCGGGCTACTGGAGTGACTACTATGAGTACGACTATGACGCGGTGACCGGTTTTCGAGGCGAGTCCGTGCCGTCGCTGCGGTTCATCGAACGTTCGCGGCTCGAACCGGGCAAGATCATGCTGTACCGCGCCCACCTTGATGTCCATGCCCAGGGCGCGGCGGATTCGCTGTCGGTCTCGCTCAACATCATGCACACCAGCGGTGCGCAAGGCTGGCTCGACCAGTATCGCTTCGACGTCGAGCGGCGCGAGGTCGGCGGGATCATCTCGCTCGGACCGAGCGACGCCGTCCTCAAGGCCGCGGTCGGGCTGGGCGGCGAGGAAGCGATCGACCTCGCGCACCGCTTCGCCCGGATGCACCCGAGTGACCGGCTGCGGCTGGCGGCGTGGGATGCGCTGGTCGCGCGGGAGGCGGACGACACCGCGCGCGATGCCTTGTGGCGCGAGGCCGAGGGGGCCGGCAGCAGACTGGTGGCGATGGAAGCTCGGGCGCGGCGGGCCGAACTGGTTGCTTAGCGCGAAGCACCCTAAATCTGACCCAAATTCCGTCTATGCTGAGCTTGTCGAAGCACTGTCCTTTTCCTTCGTGCACAACGCGCGACCGCCGGAAGAAAAAGCAGTCCTTCGACAAGCTCAGGATAGGCGGTGTTAAGGGATTGATTCACAGTTAACAATCGCCGCTTTAGGCGAAGCCTCCGGCCAAAGCATCAATTGCAGCCTGCAGGATTACCGCCGCTGCCGCCGAATCGATCCGGGTCGCGCGCTTGGCCCGGCTCATGTCCTGGCCGATCAGGTGGCGCTCGGCGCTGGCGGTCGACCAGCGCTCGTCCCACAGCAGCACCGGCAGTTCGAGCGCGGCGGCGAGGTTGCGGGCGTAAGCCCGGCTCGATTGGCAGCGGGGTCCTTCGCTGCCGTCCATGTTGATCGGCAGGCCGATCACCACGCCCTTGATCGCGCGTTCGGCAACCAGCATGGCGAGCGCTTCGCGGTCGGCGCCGAACTTGCCGCGCTTGAGCGTCTTGCCGGGCGAGGCGAATTGCCAACCGGCATCGCAGAACGCGGTGCCGATCGTCTGGGTGCCCAGATCAAGCCCGAGCAGCGCCCCGGCCTGGGGCAGAGCCGCGCGGTAGTCCAGAGCGCTGGTGGTGATCAGCGCGCTGGCCGCCATGCCGCTACCCGCCGCGCGAAATCCTGCCGCAAGGGCAGCCAGAACAGCGCGTAGTCGTAAACGTGATAGTTGCCGCCGGGCAGCACGAACGGGCCCATGTCCGGCCCGGCGCCAATCCGCAGCGATCCGTCCTCCGCACAGCTCGCCCCGGCTAGGGCCGGGGTCAGCGTGGCCTTGTCGAAGGTCAGATCGGGGACGATCCCGCCCGGATTTCCGCTGGCCGGGGCCGCGCCGCCGATGCCCCCGGTCAGTGGGTTGGAGCAGAGGTAGGCCGGGGTGCCCGCAGCCGCGCCATTGCTCGCGAACCGCTCATAGGCTTCGCGCATCATCGTCGTATCGGCCTGGTCGGCGAACGAAAGGAAGCTGATCACGCAGCCGGTCTGATCGGCCTTGGCGCAGGCGGGCAGGCCCATTTTTGGCAAGTCGCGTTCCGTATCGACCACCCAGCCGACAATATAGGCGGCGGCGATCCGCTTGGCGAGCGGCGTCCCGGCGATCTTCTCGGCGATCAGCCGCTTGAGGATGAAGGAGCCCTGGCTGTGACCGGCGAGCACGATCGGGCGATCGGCCGGCTGGGCGGCGATGAACGCGTCAAAAGCCTCGGCCACGTCCTTGTAGGCCAGTTCATGCGCCTGCCGCGCCTCAGGCGCGTCGGTGACGAAGGCCCCGAAGGTCGCCTGGCGATAGCGCGGGGCCCAGACCTCGCGGGCTTCGCCGAACACGCTGGCAATCCCGCGCACGACGATCGTGCCGATCCGGTTGGCGTCGGCATCGCCGAGCGGGGCGTTCCAGTGGTCCTTCTTGAGGTAGCTGGTCGGGTGGACAAAGAACACTGCCGCCTCGACCGGGGCGCTCGCCGCCGGGTCGCTGGCAGCGAGTCCGTCGGGCCGCCACTCGACCAAACTTTCGCCCGGCGCACCAGGCCGCGCGAACCACATCTTGGCATCGGCATAGGCGCTGGGCTGGAGCGCCGGCTGCGGCTCGAACGTCACGCTCGGGGTGAAGCTCAGCCGGGTCAGCTGCTCGGGATAGAACGCCAGCGCGATCCGCCCGCCGATGAACAGGACAATGCAGAACGCGACGAAATAGAGGAACTTGCGGGCCAAGGCTCAGGTGCCTTCGTTCTTTTCCGATTGCCGCTCGAGCGCGACCTTGAGCATTGCTACCAGCGGATCGGCCAGCATCAGGCCGAGCAGGCCGAACAGCGCGCCCATGATCAGCTGCGCCCCCAGCACCAGCGCCGGGGCCAGATCGGCGGTGCGCTTGGCCACCATCGGCACGATGATGTTGCCGTCGACCACCTGGACCACGACATAGACGATGATGCAGTAGATTCCCATGTCGACCCCGCCGGAAAAGCCGACCAGGACCATCAGCAAGCCAGAGATCGGCGCACCGATATTGGGCAGGAACGCCAGCAGCCCGGTCAGCAGGCCAAGCAGCGCCGCCATCGGAACGCCGTAGACCGCCAGCAGGATCCAGGTCGCGACCCCTTCGACGAACATCCCCAGCAGCCGTCCCGCGAGCAGGCGGCGCAGGGTCCGGCCCATGATCGTTGCGGTATCTTCGAAGTGCTCGCGCTGTCCGGCGGGCAGCAGCCAGGCGAACCCGCGGCGGTACAGCTTGGGCTCGGCCGCGAAGTAGATCGCCATGACCGCGATCAGGAAGGCGGTGGTAAATCCGCCGATCACCCCGCCGACCGCGCTGGTAATCTGGCCGACCCCGCCGACCAGCTTGTCGATCAACCCTTCGGCCGAGGCCATGTTGAGCCGCGCGCCATGGCTTTCCAGCCAGCCGATGATTTTCATGGCCTGGGCCTGGACCGTGCCGGGCAGCTGCGCGGCCTGCGCCGCGATCTGGCTGCCCGCGAACATCCCCACCCACAACACGAAGGCCAATGCCAGCAGCAGCACCAGGGTGACCCGCCAGGCCCGTCCGATCGGCAGGACCCGGCCCAGCAGCCGCGACCCGCCGTCGATCATCGCGGCAAAGACCATGCCGCCGAAAATCACCAGCAGCGGTTCGGCCAGATAGATCGTCAGCCCGAGCAGCGCTGCCATCCCGATCCAGACCGCGGCCTTTTTCGCCTCGGTCCGGATCAGCGCATCGGAAATGTCGGTTGGTCCGGCATGGAGCTCGGCCGGAGCGGCGGCAGCCGTTGCTGTCCGGCGCGCGCGGGGCGGCTTGGCGGCGGGTTCGGCCATCACTGTTCCTTGGTCAGGTGCACCGGTCGCAGGCTGGTCCAGGATCGTCCCGAACGCAAGGCGTTCCACCAGCTTAGCGGGTTCCAGGTCTGGCTGCCGTCGAGCGAGAAGGTGACGAATTCGGCCCGCCCGCCGACGTCGGACAGCGGCACCGGCCCGCCCAGCCCGTCGGCGAGGATCGGCACCCGGCTGTCAGCGGAATGGTTGCGGTTGTCCCCCATCAGGAAGACATGCCCGGCCGGAACTGTGATTTCGGAGAAGTTGTCGACCGTGAAGTCGCTGCGGTCCTTGATGATCAGATAGGTCGCACCGTTCGGCATGGTCTCACGCAGGGTCGGCAATTCGATCACCTCACGGCCCGACGGCAATTTGGTCCGGTACATCTCGAAATCGCTGTAGCAGTAGTAGGCCGGTTGGCGATCGCTGCACATCAGCTGCGGGTCGGCCGGGATCTGCAAGGCCGGTTCGACCTGCTGCGGCACCGCGCTGCCGTTGAGCACGATCTGGCCATTGACCACCGCGATCCGGTCCCCCGGCAAGGCGACCACCCGCTTGATCAGATCGTCGTTGCGATTGCGCGGCACGACGATCACGATATCGCCATAGGTCGGGGTTCCCGGCAGCACCCGGGCGGTCCCGCGCGGCAAGACATGGAAGCTCGCCGAGGCCCAGTTCCAGCCATAGGGGAACTTGCTGACCACCAGCCGGTCGCCGACCAGCAGGTTGGGCATCATCGAGATCGACGGGATGTAGAACGGTTTGGCGATGAAGCTGTGGAAGGCCAGCACGGCCAGCAGCATCATCGCCAGCCCACGAATCTCGCCGATCCAGTCGACCCTCTCATGGGCGGAGGCGGCAGGTTCGGCTTGAAGATTGGTTGAAAGATCGGTCACAGCTTCGGTCACAACTTGCGGGCCTCGATGATGACGAAGGCCTGGGCCCATGGGTGGTCGTCGGTTAACGTCAGATGGATCACCGCCTCATGCCCCGCGGGCGTGATCGCGGCAAGCCGGGCGGCAGCACCGCCGGTGAGGTGCAAGGTCGGCGCGCCCGAGCGCATATTGACCACCCCGATGTCCTTCATGAACACCCCGCGCTTGAACCCGGTTCCGACCGCCTTGGAAAAAGCCTCCTTGGCGGCAAAGCGCTTGGCCAGCGTCCCGGCCTTGGTGAAGGGCCGCGAATTGCCCTTGGCGCGTTCAATTTCGGTGAACACCCGGTTCTCGAACTTTTCGCCCCAACGGGTCAGCGAGGCCTGGATGCGTTCGATGTTGCAGAGGTCTGAGCCGATGGCGAGGATCATGGGCGAGCCGCGCCTTCGGCGCTGCCGCCGCCAAGTTTCAGCCAAAACCGAACCATGAAGCGCAATATGACCGAGCCGACCATGACTTGCGCTGGAATGGTTGCGTCCAAAGACCTTCCGAACAGGTAGTTTGCAGCGAGTGAGATTAGTAGCGCGAGCAGAGCCGCCCAGCTCAGCAGCATGAGCACAAGGGAGATGCGAAACACGATGCGTTGTTTGCTCACCGCGCCGCATCCATCAGTTCGCGC
The DNA here is from genome assembly GCA_937897535.1 of uncultured Novosphingobium sp. Taxonomy (GTDB): domain Bacteria; phylum Pseudomonadota; class Alphaproteobacteria; order Sphingomonadales; family Sphingomonadaceae; genus Novosphingobium. Next base: position 9,197 of record CALCQB010000106.1, read on the forward strand.
ATCCGCAGCACGGCCGGTTCCAGCCCGCAGAAGATCGCCTCGCCGATCAGGTAATGCCCGATGTTGAGCTCGGCCAGTTGCGGGATCGCGGCGACCGGCTGGACGTTTTCGTAGGTCAGCCCGTGCCCGGCGTGGGGCTCGATGCCGTTCTTGGCGGCGAGCGCGGCCATGTCGGTCAGACGCTTGAGTTCGTAAGCCACCGCATCGCCGGTGGCGTGGGCATATTCGCCGGTGTGCAGTTCGACCACCGGCGCACCCAGCCGCATCGCCGCTTCGATCTGGCGGGCCTCGGGGGCGATGAACAGGCTGACGCGGATGCCGGCATCGGCCAGTCGCTGCACGATCGGCTGGAGCCGGTTGTGCTGGCCAGCGGCATCGAGCCCGCCTTCGGTGGTGCGCTCCTCGCGCCGCTCGGGCACCAGACAGACGTACTTCGGCCGCGCCGCCACCCCGATATCGACCATCGCCGGGGTGACCGCCATTTCCAGATTGATCGGCACCGGGCAAACCGGCGTCAGCCGCGCCAGATCGTGATCCTGGATATGCCGGCGATCCTCGCGCAGGTGGATGGTGATGCTGTCGGCACCGCTGGCGGCAGCGAGCAGCGCGCCCTCGACCGGATCGGGATAGGCCGTGCCGCGCGCCTGGCGGACGGTGGCGATGTGGTCGACGTTGACGCCGAGACGCAAGGGACGCATGGCTGGACGAGGGCTGGAAAGGGGTGGCGCATTGTAGGCGCTCCGATTTGTCGCGAGCGCTGC
>CALCQB010000107.1 GCA_937897535.1 uncultured Novosphingobium sp.
ATCGCGTAGCTCTTTCGTTCAATGACCGGATGGCTGACGACACGATCGGAATCGCGCTGACGGCGGCAACCACGTCTTCGCCCACCCAGGACGAATTCTTCAGCGTCTGGGGCTATGACAAGGGTGCGATTACGACTGGCGCCAACGCCGGCAAGTATGCACCGGCAGGCATCGATATTTCGTCGCGTTCGCGCGTGCTTAAGCGCACGACCGTCGCCGGCGTGCTCGAATTCCAGCCCACGGACAACTTCCGAGCGACATTCGATGGCCTTTACATCGATTTTTCGGATCAGGGCATTTCCCGCGGCTTCATCGAGGCCCTGCCGATCCCGTCGAACGGCAGCACGGTTCTGTCCACCAGCGGTAACGCCGTAACTTCGGCCCGCACGACCGGCTTCAACTCGGTGCTTCGTACCGACCCGCTGGACAAGACCGGCAAGCTGAAGACCTACGGAGCCAATCTCAAGTTCGACCCGACGGCTAACCTCCACTTCACGCTGGACGCGTCGCACGCGGAAAGCTCGAAGCGGGATACCAGAGCGGAGAGCTATTCTGGGCTTGGTCGTGCAGGGCTGACCACCCAAGGTCCGAACAACATCCGGACCTATACCTACACCCCCGACGGCCTGGTATTTTCGAACAATTCCCAAACCTATAACGACTACAACGTGGTCCGGCTTGCGGGTCCCCAATCATGGGGCGGCAGCCTGTCGCCAATCGCGGCGCTAAACCAGACCGCGGTAATCGGCGTCAGCGGGAACCCGATTGGCTTTGCGCAGGCGCAGGATGGCTTTGTGAACACCGGCATCTTTGACGAGAAGCTGAATTCGCTGCGCTTCGAGGTCCAGCAGGACTTTGATTCCGGGTTCATCCGACACGTCAATCTGGGCGTTCGCTATTCCGACCATAAGAAGTCGAAAGTCAATCAGGGGTACTTCCTGACGGCTCAGACCTATCCGCTTGACGGCCCGATTCCCACCGATGCCCGCCGCGGCGTGGCTGACCTGAACTGGGCCGGCCTGGGGAATGTCGTGGCCTACGATGCGCTGGGTCTGATCAACGGGAGCTTCTACACCCGTTACGATGCCGCCAGTCTCGAACCCGATCGCATGGGCGACACCTACACGATCACCGAAAAGGTCTGGCAGCCATTCGTGAAGCTGGACTTTGAATCCGAATTCAGCGGTATTCGGATGTTCGGCAACATCGGGGTGCAAGGCGTCATCACGAAGCAGCGTGGCAGTGGTTTCAACTCGGTCATCGGTGCGAACCAGCTCGATATCGCGACGCCTGTCTCGGACGGCGCTGATTACACGAAGGCGTTGCCGAGCCTGAACGTAAACTTCGACCTCAACAACGGACACACCATCCGCTTCGCTGCGGCCAAGGTGATCAGCCGCCCGCGGATCGACTTCCTCAATCCGGGCTCGTCGGTGAAGTTCCGCAACAACGTTGCCAACGTCACGAACACCGATCCGGGCCTGGGACCGTGGGTCTCCACCTCGGGCAATGCGCAGCTTCGCCCGTATGAAGCCAACCAGTTCGATCTGTCCTACGAATACTATTTCGCGAAGGACGGCTTCATCTCGGTCACCGGGTTCTACAAGGATCTGCAGAACTGGAACGTCGCCGCGGTCACGGTTCGGGATTTCACCCCGTTCTACATCCCGGGCTACCACCAGGCGGTCAGCAGTGATGGCCTGACCGTCTACACGCCGGCAACCTTCCGGGGTCTGAATACCACCTATTCTGGCGGTCTGAAGGGCAATGTGAAGGGGGTCGAACTGCAGGCGAGCCTGCCGTTCGGTCGGTTCGTGGAAGCGCTCGATGGGTTTGGCTTGATCGGCGGAGCAGCGTTTACGGATGGCAAGCTGAACGACGGTAGCGCCGTTCCCGGGCTGTCGAAGCAGGTCTACCAGCTCACCGGATACTTCGAAAAGAGTGGCTTCTCAGCCCGGGCATCGCTCAACAAGCGTTCGGCCTGGCTGTCGGAAGATCGCGGTGGCAGCAACACGATCTCGCCGGTCAATCGGGCTGGGCAAACCCTGGTCGATGCCCAGATCGGGTATGACTTCAAGAATTCCGGCCTTGGCTTCCTGCAAGGGCTCAGGATTTCGATCCAGGGGCAGAACCTCACCAACCAGAAGGACGTCTATACCGATTCGGCAAGCGGGCTGAATACCCGGGTTGAAACATTCGGGCGCAACTTCATGGTGAACTTGACTTACTCGTTCTTCTGATGAGCTAATTCAGGACCCGCCGCCAAAATCTGCGGTGGCGGGTCCTGACAGCCTGGTTTGCGAGGAGTCCGTTATGACCGGTCCGGTGCGAAAAGTCGTAGTCCTGGGGGGAGGCACGGCTGGCTGGATGACAGCGGCGCTGACCGCGAAGGTGCTGGGGCCGCTGGTCTCGATCGAACTGGTCGAGTCCGAAGAAATCGGTATCGTCGGCGTCGGCGAAGCAACCATTCCTCCGATCCAGCAGGTCAATGCGGTCCTTGGCATTGCCGAAGCCGATTTCCTGCGGGAAACCAAGGCTACGATCAAACTGGCGATCCGGTTCGAGAACTGGGGCGCAGAAGGCGATTGCTATTACCACACATTTGGCAGTGCGGGGCGCAACACCGCGTTCGCCTCGTTCCATCACTACTGGAACCGGGCGCGCCTGCAGGGGTTCGGCGGGAGCTACTGGGATTACGATCTCAATTATCTGGCAGCGCAGGTCGGCCGGTTTGCACCGACCCAGGGCAATGATCCGATCTGGGACATGCCCTATGCCTACCATTTCGATTCCGCGCTCTATGGCCGGTTCCTGCGGAACTATTCGGAAGGCCTGGGGGTCGTCCGGACCGAGGGTATGGTCGCCGGCGTCACCCGCGATCCAGGCAATGGCGACATCGCCAGCCTGGTGCTGCGCGATGGACGCACGGTCACGGGCGACCTGTTCATCGATTGCTCGGGAACCCGCGGGGTCCTGATCCAGCAACAGCTCAACACCGGTTACGAGGACTGGGGGCATTGGCTGCCCTGTGACAGCGCCATGGCGGTCCCGTCCGAGCGGTTTGAAACAACCCTGACGTTTACCCGCGCGATCGCCCGCGAGGCCGGCTGGCAATGGCGGATCCCGCTCCAGCACCGCAATGGCAACGGCCTGGTCTACAGCCGCAATCACTGCAGCGACGAGGCCGCGGCGGAGCTGCTGCTCGCCAATCTCGATACCCCGGCGCTCGCCGATCCGAAGATCATCCGGTTCCGAACCGGCCGGGCGCGCCGCCAATGGCATCGCAATGTGATCGCGGTCGGCCTGGCGAGCGGCTTTCTCGAACCGCTTGAATCGACCAGCATCTACCTGATCCAGTCGGCGATCGTGCGGCTGTTGCATCTGTTTCCGCACCAAGGCGTCACCCGGGAACTGACGGACGAATACAACCGCCAGTCGCAGATCGAATACGAGCTGATCCGCGATTTCATCATCCTGCATTACCACGCCAACAATCGCGGCACTGCAGGCTTCTGGCGCGATCTGCGGGAAATGGCAGTGCCTGAACGGCTGGCCCGCAAGATCGCGCTGTTCCGTGCCAACGGCAGTCTGGTCCAGGACCAGTACGACATCTTCATGGAGCCCTCGTGGGCGCAGGTCTTGATCGGCCAGCACATCCTTCCGCAGGACAACCACCCGCTAGCCGAGGGACCGTCGGACAACGAATTGCGTGAACAGCTTGTGCAACTCGCGGCAGTCAAGGCACGGCCCCTGCCGCAATTGCCGTTCCACGATCAGTGGCTTGCCGCACAGGTGAGCGCGGGCGGATGAACGACCCGGTTCGCCTCGTCATCGTCGGCGGCGGAACGGCGGGCTGGATGGCCGCGAATCTGCTGGCGCATCGCTGGGGCGACAAGTCGGTCGAGATTACGCTGATCGAGGCGCCCGAGATCGGGACGATCGGCGTCGGCGAAGGATCGACCCCGTCGCTCAAGCGCTTTTTCGAGGTGGTTGGCATCGCCGAGGCCGAGTGGATGGCGGCTTGCCATGCAACGTACAAGGTCAATATCCGCTTTTCCGGCTGGAGCCCGGCCTCCGGCACTGCCAGCTATAGCCATCCGTTCCTGACCCAGCTCGACGTTCACACCGAGGACGCCTTCACCCGCAATTGCGGCAACCGCCGCCTTGGATTCGACGTCCCGACCCGGCCAGACGATTTCTTTCTCAATGGTGTGCTGTCACGCCTGGGCAAGGCACCGCTGGCACCGCCCAATTTTCCGTTTGCGATGGAATACGGCTATCATTTCGATTCCGGCTTGCTGGGCCAGTTCCTGCGCGATCATGCCGTGGCGCGCGGTGTCACCCACCTCTCGCGCCAGGTCGAAACCGTGGAACGCGCCGAGGGCGGCGATATCGCCGCGCTCCGTACCCGAGAGGGGGATCGCATCGCGGGTGATGTCTTCTTCGATTGCAGCGGCTTTGCGGGCCTGCTGATGGAACGCACGCTCGAAGTTCCGTTCCGCAGCTTCAAGGCGAACCTGTTAAACGATTCGGCGGTGGTTATGCCCACTGCTCCCCCAGCGGTTCTGCCGGTCGAAACCGGAGCGTTTGCACTTTCC
>CALCQB010000108.1 GCA_937897535.1 uncultured Novosphingobium sp.
AGAGAATCGTGCGCTTCATGAGCAGCCATCTACCCCGCTGCGCAGGCCATGGCGAGTCGAGACTATGGTCCTGCTGCGCGGGGTTGAGTTCGCCCCTCCCCGGCGGGGAGGGGTTAAAAGAACTCGAAAGCCGACCTTGCGGTCAGATCGCTCCGTCGGCCAGCGCGACCCCGGCATTGCGGTGCGCGGCAACCAGCGCGTTGCGCAGCAGCACCGCGATGGTCATCGGCCCGACCCCGCCGGGAACCGGGGTGACCGCCGCGGCCACTTCGACCGCCTCGGCATAGTCGACGTCGCCAACCAATCGCCCCTTGGCTTCGCCCTCGGCCGGGGGCAGTCGGTTGATCCCGACGTCGATCACGGTCGCGCCGGGCTTGAGCCAATCGCCCTTGACCATCTCGGGCCGGCCGACCGCCGCCACGACGATATCGGCACGGCGGACCACCGCCGGCAGGTCTTTGGTCCGGCTGTGCGCGATCGTGACGGTGCAGCTTTCGGCCAGCAGCAATTGCGCCATCGGCTTGCCGACCAGGATCGAGCGGCCGATTACCACGGCATCGAGCCCGGACAGCGAGCCAAGCTGGTCCTTGAGCAGCATCAGCGAGCCCAGCGGCGTGCACGGCACCAGCCCCGGCAGACCGAGCGCGAGGCGGCCGGTGCTGATCGGGGTCAGGCCATCGACGTCCTTGGCCGGGCTGATCCGCTCGACCACCGCCTGCTCGTCCAGGTGCTTGGGCAGCGGCAGCTGGACCAGGATTCCATCGACCAGCGGATCGGCATTGAGCCGGTCAACCAGCGCGATCAAGACTTCCTGGGTGGTATCCTCGGGCAGGCGATGCTCGAAGCTCGCCATGCCGCAGGCGACGGTCTGCTTGGCCTTCGAGGCGACATAGACCTGGCTGGCCGGGTCTTCGCCCACCAGCACCACCGCCAGTCCGGCCTTGCGCCCGGCGCTTTGCGCAAAGGTTGCCGCAAATTCGGCGACCCGGCCGCGCAGGGTGGCGGCAAAGGCTTTTCCGTCGATGATCGAGGCGGTCATTTACATTCCTTGCGAAGCAACCTGAACGAGAATCCGTTCGAGGATGGTAAGGCCGAAGATCAAGACCATCGGCGACAGGTCGAGCGGGCGGGTATCGGGCATGATCTTCTGGATCGGGCGCAACACCGGATCGAGCAGCATGTTGCAGCTACGAAAGATCGCCCCGGCAATCTCGTTGTGCGGGTTGACCACGTTGAAGGCGAACAGCAGCGAGACCACGAACTGCACGATCACCAGCGCAATGATGAGCTGTACGAGGAGCGAAACCACGCTGATCAAAATCAAGAGCACAAGCAAATCCTCTTCCGGTTGGTGCGGCGCTGATAGCCGAAGGCCATGCAGCGGAGCAACCGGAGCTTCTCCCGGGATTTTTGTATGCGTTGCTTACTAATTTGGCAAGGGGGAGGCGCGCAAAACCGCTGCTGCCCTTTCGCCCCCTCACCCGCCCCCAACCACAACCCGTCACCCTGAACTTGTTTCAGGGTCTATCGGGCCGAATGGCCAAAGCGCGCCGTCGCAGCCAAACCTTGGGCTCGGCTGCCGATCGCACAGGGCGGGCCCGGCGGAGAAATGGACCCTGAAACGAGTTCAGGGTGACGAACTTGGAGTTTGTTGGCCGGGGCGACCAAACCCTAGCCCGGCAAATCCACCCGCTCGATATGCCAGCGCAGCTGGGCCGGGCTGGCACCATCGACGTCGTTGACCCGGCGCACCACGATCTTGCCCTGAAAGGTCTTGCCGCCGCCCGAGACGGTCAGCGGGACCTCATAATAGAGCGAGCCCGCGCCGCCTTCGACAAAGCCTTCACCAAAGCTGACCGTGGTCAGGCCAAGCGGGCCGAACCGGGCGCGGTGCTCGGCGGCGGACATGCCCTGGTGCTCGCCCCAAAGCGCGGCGGCGCGGTCATAATCCTGATGCTCGATCGCGCGGGCCCATTCGAGCAGGACATTGCGCGCGCCCTTCTCGCCCTTTTCGGCTTCGGGGGTGAGCACGGGAGCGGTCATGGCTGGGGGCGAGGACGCGGCGCTTTGGCCGGGCGTGGTACCGCTTGGCTCGGCCGGAATTTCCAGTGAAATTGCGGCCTCGCTCGGCTGCGCCTTTGGCTCTGCGGCTGGATTGCAACCGGCCGACAGGACAGTGAGCGCCGAAAGCAGCGTGATCGGGATCATGCGCGACATCATTTGCGCCAAACGCGCCGCCGCTCTGCCGGGTTCCCGCAGGCCGATGATCAGACCCGGATCAGCGTGCCCGCGCCGCGCGAGGTGAAGATTTCGAGAAGCATCGCGTGCGGCACCCGGCCATCGAGCACCACTGCCGCCTCGCACCCGGCCTCGACCGCGTGAATGCAGGTTTCGAGCTTGGGGATCATCCCGCCGCTGATCGTGCCATCGGCCCGAAGCGCCGCGATATCGGCGGGGCGAAGGTCGGTCAGCAGCTGCTTGTCCTTGTCCAGCACCCCCGCCACGTCGGTCAGCAGGAACAGCCGCGCCGCGCCCAGCGCCGCGGCGATCGCGCCCGCCATGGTGTCGGCGTTGATATTGTAGGTCTCGCCATCCTCGCCCACCGCGATCGGGGCGATCACCGGGATCATCCCGGCGTCGGAAATGGTCTTGATCACCGTGGTATCGACCGATTTGGGTTCGCCGACAAAGCCCAGATCAACCACCTGTTCGATCTGGCTATCGGGGTCCTTGGTGGTCCGCTGGACCTTGCTGGCGGTGACCAGCCCGCCGTCCTTGCCCGAAATGCCGATCGCCTTGCCCCCGGCCCCGGCGATCCAGCGGACGATCTCCTTGTTGATCCCGCCCGACAGCACCATCTCGGCAACCTCGGCGGTGGCCTTGTCGGTCACCCGCAGGCCGTCGACGAACTTGCTTTCCACGCCCAGCTTCTTGAGCATCGCGCCGATCTGCGGGCCGCCGCCGTGGACCACCACCGGGTTGATCCCGACCGCTTTCAGCAGCACGACATCCTCGGCGAAATCGTGCGCCAGCTCGGGATCGCCCATCGCGTGGCCGCCGTATTTGACCACGAAGGTCTGGCCGGCATAGCGCTGGAGGTACGGCAGCGCCTCGACCAGCGTTTCGGCCTTGGCAAGCATTGCGGGATCGTGGTTGTGCGGCATGATGAGGGCGCTTTAGCCCGCTTTGCCGGGAATTGAAGCGTTTTTAGGCCGGTGCGCGATCCAGCCAGCGTCCCAGCTTGACGAACACCACGATCAGCGGCGGGACCATGATCGTCGAAAGCACCAGCTTGGAGATGATCTGGCCTTCCATGATCTGCATCAGCGGGATGTCCTGGCCGTAGAAGCTGATCGTGATGAACAGGATCGTATCGACGATCTGCGACAGCAGGCTGGCGATCCACGCGCGCAGCACAAGCGCCTTGCCCTGCCCACCAGCGATCCGGCTGAACAGATAGACGTTGAGCGTCTGCGAGGTGCCATAGGAGATCAGCCCGGCAAACTGCATCCGCACGCCCTGGCCGAGCAATTTCGCGAAGGCATCCTGATCGGTCCAGAACGAGGCTGGCGGGACCACCCGGATCACCACGGTCAGCATCACCATCGAGACGATCAGCGGCACGAAGCCATAGCGGACCAGCTGGTTGGCGCGATCCTGCCCGAACAGTTCGGCCACCGCGCTGGACAGGATAACCAGGAACAGGAACGCGAAGATCCCGCTTTCCACCGCCAGATCGCCCAGCACCGGCCAGTGCCCGAGCGACGCGAGCTTGACCCCCATCACCCCGGCGAGGACGCACAATCCGCCGTAAAGCAACGAAAACATGAAGAGCGAACGCGGGAAGCCGGGGGTCTGGTTCTGCATCGCGCAAGGCTTAACGCGGGTTCGGCGCAAGTAAATGCCCACCGCGCGTTCCGTTCACAGCTTGCTGCGGTGCCCGATTTGACTGTCCGGCAAAGCCCGTTACCACTCCCGCAGACTTATTTCCCCGGGGGACGCACCGTACCATGTCGCACCTGATGAGCCTTGTCGGCATCGTCCTGATCCTTGCCATCGCCTTCGTGCTTTCGTCCGACCGCAAGGGAATCCGCCCGCGGGTGGTCGGCGCGGCCTTTGCGCTGCAAGCCGGGTTCGCCGCGCTGGTGCTCTATGTGCCGTGGGGCAACCGGGTGCTGCAGGGCATCGCCGGCGGGGTCTCGGCGCTGCTCGGCTATGCTCACGCCGGGACCGAGTTCATCTTCGGCCCGCTGGCCAAGCCGGAGATCGGCGGCAATTCGTTCGCGATCGCCGCGCTGCCGGTGATCATCTTCTTCGCCGCGCTGATTTCGGTGCTGTACTATGTCGGGATCATGCAGCTGGTGATCCGCTGGGTCGGCGGGGCGCTGGAAAAGCTGACCGGGATCAGCAAGGTCGAAAGCCTGTCGGCCGCGGCCAACATTTTCGTCGGCCAGTCGGAAAGCCCGCTGGTGATCCGGCCCTACCTCGCCGCGCTGACCCCCAGCCAGCTGTTCTGCCTGATGAGCGTCGGGATGGCCGGGGTCGCCGGGACGATCCTCGCGGCTTATGCCAGCATGGGAATCCGGATCGACTATCTGGTCGCCGCCGCTTTCATGTCGGCGCCGGGCGGGATCCTGATGGCCAAGATCATCATGCCCGATCCCAAGGACGAGCCGCTGGTCGAGCCCGACGAGGTCAAGATCCCCGACGAGGAGGAACGCCCCGCCAACGTGATCATGGCCGCCGCCCAAGGCGCGCAGACCGGGGTCAAGCTGGCGGTGATGGTCGGGGCGATGGTGCTGGCCTTCGTCGCGCTGGTCGCGCTGGCCAACGGCATCCTTGGCGGGATCGGCAGCTGGTTCGGCATGCCGGAACTGTCGTTCCAGCTGGTGCTCGGCTATGTCTTCGCACCGATCTTTTACCTGCTTGGTGCGCCCAGCTGGGCCGAATCGATGACCGCAGGGGGCTTTTTCGGGACCAAAGTGGTGCTGAACGAATTCGTCGCCTTCATCGATCTGGGCGCGGCGCAGGGCCTGTCGGAAAAAACCATCGGGATCGTCACCTTCGCGCTGTGCGGGTTTGCCAACTTCAGCTCGATCGCGATCCAGATGGCGGTGACCGGCGGCCTTGCCCCCAA
>CALCQB010000109.1 GCA_937897535.1 uncultured Novosphingobium sp.
TCTTCCGATCTGGCCAAGCATGATCCCGCTCTTGGTGAAGACCAGCGGATCGTGGCGCTTGACCTCGTCGAGCAGGCGCAGCGAGGCATAATAGCGCGCGCCGGGGCGGATGGTGGGATAGAGCCGGGGAACCGTTTCAAGGTTGTGGTTGTAGACGTCCGGCCCGGCGGCCATGATCGCCTCGACCGCGGCGCGCATCTTGCCGCGGAAATCGGGAGTCAGGATCTCGATCGTCGTGTTCGGCGTGGCGGCGCGCAGGGCCTGAATGACCTTCACGAACTGCCCTGCCCCGCCATCGGGCAGGTCATCGCGGTCGACCGAGGTGATGACGATGTGTTCAAGGCCGAGCTTGGCGGCGGCTTCGGCCACGTGGCCCGGCTCGCTCGCATCGACCTTGCGCGGCATCCCGGTCTTGACGTTGCAGAACGCGCAGGCCCGGGTGCAGACGTCGCCCAGGATCATCACCGTGGCGTGCTTCTTGGTCCAGCATTCGCCGATATTCGGGCAGGCCGCTTCCTCGCACACTGTGTTGAGCTTGAGATCGCGCATCAGCTGGCGGGTTTCGCCATAGCCCTTGCTGGTCGGGGCCTTGACCCGGATCCAGTCGGGCTTGCGCTGACGTTCGGGCGCGGGCGGATTTGAGAGGTCGTTCATGGCGCCCAGATAGGCGTTTGGTCTTGCCCTTGCCAGTCGGAATTTGTGCCGCCATTAGCTGCGGTCATGACCAGCGAATCCAGCACCGGACTTGACCGGCTCGTATCCGGCTACCGCCGCTTCCGTTCGACCAGTTGGGCCCCCAATCGCGAGCGTTGGGCCACGCTGCGCGATGGGCAGGAACCCGACGTTATGGTGATCGCCTGCTCTGACAGCCGGGTCGATCCGTCGCAGATATTCGACGTCGATCCGGGCGAGATCTTCGTGGTCCGCAACGTTGCGGCTATGGTTCCGCCGTTCGAGACCACGCCGGGGCATCACGGGGTCTCGGCCGCGCTGGAATTTGCGGTGCAGGTGCTGAAGGTCAAGGAAATCGTGGTCATGGGCCACGGGATGTGCGGCGGCTGCAAGGCCGCGCTGACCCGCGAGATGCATGGCACCGAGCCTGGCGAAGGCGGGTTCATTGCCGACTGGATCGCGCTGCTCGACGATGCCCGCGAAAAGGTAGCGCATCAGCACGGTACCGAAGGCCGCGTTGCCGAACGGGCGATGGAGCACGCCGGGGTTGAGGTCAGCATCGCCAACCTGCGCACCTTCCCCTGCATCCGCCGCAAGGAACGCGACGGCGAGCTGCGCCTGACCGGGGCGTTCTTCGCGATCTCGGACGGCGTGCTGCACCTGCTCGATGAGGGAAGCGGCCGCTTCGCTCCGGTCGAGTAGCCAAACGAAAAGGGCGGCCGTTGCAGCCGCCCTTCCCTTTATTGAAAGATCCCGCGGCTTATTGGGCGGGAGCGGTCTTGCTCTTGGCATAGGCTGCCCACAGCGTCGCGATCGGCGCGCGCAGGCCGGTGACCTTGGCAAAGGTCGCCTGAGCCTCGGCGCTCTTGCCCAGGTCGGTCTGCGCAATCCCCAGACGGGTCAGCACCCGCGGTCCATCGACGCCCGGCTTTGACAGGGCGATCTGGTACATCGCTTCGGCCTTGGCCGCATCGCCATAGCTGAGGAACGCGTCGCCGGCCGAAGCCGCCGTCGCTGCGGTCGCCGCCGGTGCCCGCGCATCGCGCTCAAGCCCGGCGAGCGAAGCCTTGTCGGCCGCGATCCGGCCCGATGCCATCGTCCGCGAATCCGAAACGCTGACATCGCTCGACTGGAGCTTGCCTGAAGCAATCCCGAGGTCGATAATCTTGAGCGCTTCACCCGGCAGACGCCGCGGGTCGGCAGCCTGGATATATTCGAAGTAGTCGCGCGCTTCCGACCAGCTGCCGGTACGTTCCATCAGCCGCATCAGATCGAGCTGTTCCTGGTTCTGGAACTTGCTCATGTCGCGGACCACGGCGATCGCCAGCGCCCAGTTATCCTTGGTCGGATAGCCCTGGACCAGCCGGGTCGAGAACGAAATCGCCTGGTCCGGGAGCTTGTTCTTGTAGGAAACGACAATGCCCTTGCGGATCCAGTCTTCCGGCGCGGCAGCACCGCGCTTGGCGATGGCAGCGTCAAGCACCTTCAGGCCTTCGCCAGGCTGGTTGTCATTGATGTAGGCATCGGCCAGCAGGCTTTCGATCCCGCCTTCGCTGTAACCGCCGGCGATGGCCGCCTGGAAGGCAGCCCGTGCGCCTGCGAAATCCCGCATGTCATAGGCCAGACCGCCGATGTAGTAGTTGAACTTGGGCGCGTCGGTCGCGGCAACCTTGCCGCTGTCGACCATCGACTGGAGCCCGCGGCGCTGCTGCTTCTTGTCGAAAGCGAGCTGCCCGAAGGTCAGCCCGAGCTGTCCGGCGACGTACTTGTCGTCGGGCGAAGTTGCCGCGGTGAAGCCGCTTTCGACCAGCGCGGCTTCCGGAGCCAGCAAGGTCCCCAGCGCCGTAACCGAGCCATCGTACTTTGCCTTGGCTTCATCGCGCGCCTTCTTGCCCTGGGCGCTGCGATAGGCGCCTTCGGCAGCGGTCACGGCGTTGCGGCCCGCGATCACGTCAGGACGCTTCGAGGCGGCATCCAGAGCGGTCTTGGTCGCCTGGTAAGCCGGCATGAAGCCCTTCGACAGGGTGATCTTGGCCGCTTCGACCTTCTTTTCTTTTTCCTTGGCGAGCGCAGGTGCGCTGAAACCGCTGGCGGCGACGCCCATCGCAAGGGTCAAACCCAGTGCGGTGCGGGCGAAAAACTTGGCACGGACCATAACGACTCTTCTCCTTGGCAACCCGCCACGCAGCGCCGTTTGGCCCTGCCCGTCAGGCAACTTCCTCTGCTTCGCCATAGTCGGGGAAATGGCCCCTTGGCAACAGTCGAGCGCACTAGGCACAGCCGGTTGAACGGCGATTGAATGACCGCGCTTCCGTCCGTTCAGAATAGCCGCCCAAAGTGTGGAAAAGACGGGTAAGCCCGCCGCTTTGCCAGCCCTTGTGCTGGTCTTGGCGGGACGCTTGGACTAGGGCCGATAAACCGTCTGCAGTAGCAACAGAACAAGTGATCAAAACCGCGTGAGCGACGACCCCGAAATTCCCGAATCCACCCCTGAGCCGATCGGCCCGCTGGGCGAATTTCAGCGCATCGATATCGTCGATGAAATGAAGACCAGCTACCTCGATTACGCGATGAGCGTGATCGTGGCGCGCGCGCTGCCCGATGTCCGCGACGGGCTGAAGCCGGTGCACCGCCGAATTCTGTTTGCCGCGCAGGAAGGCGGGATGGTCGCCGGCCGGCCTTACCGCAAATGCGCCAAGATCGTCGGCGACGTGATGGGCAACTACCACCCGCACGGCGACCTTGCGATCTACATGGCGCTGGTCCGGATGGCGCAGGATTGGTCGATGCGGGTGCCGCTGGTCGATGGCCAGGGCAACTTCGGCTCGATGGACCCCGATGCCCCGGCCTCGATGCGTTACACCGAGGCGCGGCTGGCGCGGGTCGCCAACAGCCTGCTCGACGATCTCGACAAGGATACGGTCGATTTCATCGACAACTACGATGGGTCGCGTCAGGAACCCAGCGTCCTCCCGGCGCGGTTCCCCAACCTGCTGGTCAACGGCGCGGGCGGCATCGCGGTGGGCATGGCCACCAACATCCCGCCGCACAACCTGGGCGAAGTGATCGACGGCTGCCTGGCCTTCATCGAAAACCCGGCGATCACCACCGAAGAACTGTTCGAAATCATCCCGGGTCCGGACTTCCCGACCGCGCCGATCATCCTGGGCTCGCACGGCGCCCGTTCGGCCTATACCACCGGCCGC
>CALCQB010000110.1 GCA_937897535.1 uncultured Novosphingobium sp.
GGCATCCCGTTCTCGCCGATGTCGAGCACCGTGCCGACCAGGATCCCGGCATCGAGCGCCACCGCCTCGCCCGGTTCGAGATAGACTTCGGCCTGGGTGTCCTCCTGCAGATCCTTGAGGAACTCGACCAGTTCGTCGCGCTGGTAATCGGCGCGGGTGATGTGGTGGCCGCCGCCGAGATTGAGCCATTTGAACTGGCCGAAGTACGGTTCAAGATAATCGAACGCGACGTCCCAGGTCCGGGCCAGCGGCTCGAAATCCTGCTCGCACAGGGTGTGCATGTGGATCCCGTCGACCAGCGCCATGTGCTCTTCGGTCAACTGGTCGATCGGAAAGCCGAGCCGTGAATGCGGTGCGCAAGGATCATACCGCGGCACTTCACCTTCGGCATGCAAGGGATTGATCCGAAGACCGATATCGAACGCCTCCCCCCGCGCCCGCGCCGCTTCGATGATGACCGAACAGCGCATGATCTGCTGCGGCGAATTGAAGATCACGTGGTCCGACAGCCGCAGGATCTCGTCGAGGTCCTCGGGCTTGTAAGCCGCGCAATAGGTCGCGATCTCGCCGTCGTAGAACTCGGACGCCAGCCGCGCTTCCCACAGCCCCGAGGTGCAGACCCCGTCGAGATACTCCCCGATGATCGGCGCGGTCGACCACATCGAAAACGCCTTGAGCGCCGAGAGCAGCTTGATCCCCGCCCGGTCGCGGACATCGGCCAGAACCGCCAGATTCGCCCGCAACCGCGCGGCATCCACGACGAAGCTGGGGCTATCGACGCGGGTCAGGTCAAACTGGGCAAAAGCGCCTGGATCTCCAGCTCTGGTTTCCATTTCGATCCTTAAGAAAGGGGGTTCGCGCAGAGACGCAGAGAGAGCAGAGACCGCAGAGAGCTAGTCGGGTTGGTAGTCATTGACCATCCTCCGAATTCCCTCTTTCATCGTTGCGCCATTGAAATTCAGAAGCAACCCTACGGGCTGCTTCATGATGCGGAGATAGGTCAGCAGCTGTTTGGCATGCGCCTTCGTCAGCTGATCGACCGCCTTGATTTCAAGTATCAGCGACCCTTCAACAAGAAGGTCGATTTTGAACGCAGCGTCGAAGTGTTGACCGTCGAAGACGGCTTGAATGGCGACCTGGCGATCAACCGTCAGCCCCTTCGACTGCAATCGCCCCGCGAGCACGCTCTCGTAGACCGACTCAAACAGACCAGGCCCGAACTCGCGGTGGATTCCGATTGCTTCATCAACAACGATCGCGCTCATCTCATCGATCTGCATTCACGCAACCTCTCTGCGATCTCTGCTCACTCTGCGTCTCTGCGCGAACCACCTTTTGCTTCTAGAAATCCACCGGCCCGGCCAGTTCCTTCACCTGCCACGGCAGCCCGTGCGCATTGAGCATCGCCATGAACGGATCAGGATCCAGCTGCTCCATGTTGAACACGCCCTCGCCCGTCCACGCCCCGGTCAGCATCAGCGCCGCGCCGATCATCGCGGGGACGCCGGTGGTGTACGAAATCGCCTGGTTGCCGGTTTCGGCATAGGCCTCTTCGTGGTCGCAGATCTGGTAGATGTAGAAAGTTTTGTCACCAGAGCCATCGAGCGCCTCGCCGGTGGCGATGTCGCCGATGTTGGTCTTGCCCTTGGTGGTCGCGCCCAGCGCTTCGGGCTTGGGCAGGACCGAGGCGAGGAACTGCAGCGGGACGATCTCTCGTCCCTGGTACATCACCGGCTCGATCCCAATCATGCCGACATTCTTGAGCACGGTCAGGTGGTTGATATAGGCATCGCCAAAGGTCATCCAGAACCGGGCACGGTCCAGTTCGGGAATGAACTTCGCCAGGCTCTCCAGCTCCTCATGGTACATCATGTACATGTTCTTCGGGCCGACCGCCTCGAAGTCGAAAGCGACCTTGTGCGACAAGGCCGGGCTCTCGATGAACCCCCCGTTCTCCCAGTGCCGCGCCGGGGCGGTGACTTCGCGGATGTTGATCTCGGGATTGAAGTTGGTCGCAAAGGCCTGCCCGTGATCGCCGCCGTTGCAATCGAGGATATCGAGCTGGCGGATGGTCTTGAGCTTGTGCTTCTTGAGCCACATCGCGAACACGCTGGTCACACCGGGATCGAAGCCCGAGCCGAGCAGCGCCATCAGCCCGGCCTGTTTGAACCGATCCTGATAGGCCCACTGCCACGAGTATTCGAACCTGGCCTGATCCTTGGGTTCGTAGTTGGCGGTGTCGAGATAGTTCACCCCCGCCGCGAGGCAGGCATCCATGATCGGCAGGTCCTGGTAAGGCAGGGCCAGATTGACGACCAGTTCGGGCCCGATCTGCTCGATCAGCCGGGTCAGCGCCGGGACTTCCTCGGCGTCGATCTCATAGGTCTGGACGGTCTGGCCGGTACGTTCGAGCACCGATGCCGCGATGGCGTCGCACTTGGCCCGGGTCCGGCTGGCGAGGTGGATCTCGCTGAAAATCCTGGCGTTCATCGCCATCTTGTGGACGCAGACCGAGCTGACCCCACCCGCGCCGATCACCAGAACCTTGCTCACACCGAATCTCCTTGCCGCAAACTGCCGCGCATATAGAATTGTTTCATGACCGCACAACAAATGCGAACCCCGACTCCCGAAGGGGTCGCCCGGGCCGCCGCCAAGATAGCCGAACTGCTGCCAATGACACCCCTTATCGAGGCAGAGGTGAATGGCAGCCCGGTCTGGTTCAAGGCCGAGAGCCTGCAACCGGTCGGCGCGTTCAAGATCCGCGGTGCCTGGCACCGCCTGTCCGACCTGACCGAGGAAGAACGCATGCGCGGGGTGGTTGGCGTCTCGAGCGGCAACCATGCGCAAGGGGTCGCCTGGGCGGCCCGGCGGCTGGGCATTGCCGCGACCATCGTGATGCCGGTCGATGCCCCGCAGGTGAAGCTCGATGCGACCCGCGCGCATGGCGCCAATGTCGTTCTGTATGACCGCCCTGGCGGCGAAGACCGCGATACGGTAGCGCAGCGGCTGATCGACCAGTCCGGGGCGACGCTGGTCCACGCTTTTGCCGACGCCTGGGTGATCGAGGGCCAGGGCAG
>CALCQB010000111.1 GCA_937897535.1 uncultured Novosphingobium sp.
CGCCGCCACCGTGGTCTGCTGCAGCATCACTTCGGACAGCCACACCCGGTAGGGCTCGGGCGGCGGAGCGCCCGGCGGGGACCGCCACGGCAGCACCCGCGCGTTGGCATCGTACCAGTCGAGCAGGTGTTTGGCGGTGGCTTCCATCCTGCGGCTATGGCATTGACCAGCGCGCAATGGAACGGGACGCAGACAAGCCAGGCAAGAAGGCCCCAGCGGGCGCACGGCGCTATGAGCGGCCGCGCGGTGCGGCAACCCGCCCGATCGGCGAGCTGATGCCCGAGATCGGCCGCACCGCGTTCCGCAAGTTCGGCTTCATCCAATCGAGCGTGGTGACCCGCTGGGCCGAAATCGTCGGCGAACGCCACGCCCGGGTCTGCATGCCCGAAGCGATCCGGTTTCCCCCGGGCGAGAAAACCGACGGGATCCTGCAACTGGTCGTGGTTGCGGCCCACGCCCCGTTCATCGCCCACGTCAGCCCCGAGATCATCGAGCGGGTGAACCGGTTCTTCGGTTACAAGGCGGTGGCGCGGGTCAAGCTTCGGCAAGGTGAGGTTAAGCCGCCGCCTGCTCAAAGGCCCGCTGCGGCTCCGCCGTCGCTGCGCCCGATCCCGGTCGAACTGGGGGAAAGCCTGCGCGACATCGGCGATGCGGAACTGCGCACCGTGCTCGAATCGCTGGCCCGCAATCTGGGCGGCGAAGAGGGGGAATAGACGCTTGATCCAGGGCTGGAAGCTTGCGGTACTGGTCGGCAGCGCCGCCATTGCACTGGCCGCTGCCCCGCCCGGCTGCTGGACCAGCGCGGTGGCCCTTACCCCGGCCGGTGGTCATCTGCTCGGCAACCCCGATGCCGCGGTCCGGCTGACCGAATATGCCAGCTACACCTGCCGCGATTGCCGGCAGTACAATATCCAATCCGAAGGCGTGCTGGGGCTGGCCTATGTGCCATCGGGCCGGATCGCGATCGAGGTCCGCCTGCTGACCGAAACCCCGGTCGATCTGGCGGCGGCGATGCTGGCCAGCTGCGGCGAACCCCGCAAATTCTTCCTCAACCACAATGCCTTGCTCCGCAGCCAGGACAAGTGGATGGCACCGCTTGAACATGCCACTCCGGCCCAGCGCCAGCGCTGGATCAATCCTGATCTCGGGACCCGCAACCGGGCGATTGCCTCCGACCTCAAGCTCTATGACGTGCTGGCCGCGCGCGGATACGATCGCCAGACGATGGAACGCTGCCTGACAGACAAGGCCCTCGCCGCCCGGCTGACCGCCGCCAGCACCGCCGCCGTGGCCGCCGGAGTTCTCAAAACTCCCGGTTTTTCAATCAACGGCAACCTGCTAGAGAATACCCGCGACTGGGCGACGCTTCGCCCGCAACTGGATGAAAGCCTGAAGTAAGATGACCAAGCTCCTTGCCGCCGCGATTGCCGGCACCCTTGCTGCCACTGCCCTGATCGCCGCCGCGCCGCTGACCGCCAAACCTGCCGCCAAGCCGCGCCCCGCTGCTGCGGCCTTGTCGTGGGACAAGCGGCTCTCGCGGACCCCAGCCGGCAACCACCTGTTCGGAAACCCCGCAGCCAAGGTCCGGCTGGTCGAATTCATCAGCTATACCTGCCCGCACTGCGCGCATTACGCGCATGACAGCGAAGCGCCGCTGTTCACCGGCCCGGTCCGCCAGGGCAAGGTTGCGGTCGAGGTGCGGCCGTTCTTCCGCAATATCGTCGACGTTTCTGCGACCCTGCTGGCGCAGTGCGGACCGGACAGCAAGTTCTGGGGCAACCACCACGCGATCCTCGCCGCGCAGGACAACTGGTTCAAGGTCCCGCCCGAAGCCGTGCAGAAGCGCTGGGGCACGCTCGAATTCGCTCCCCGGATGAAAGCCGTGGCCGAGGATATGGGGCTCTACAAGCTGATGCTCGGCCGTGGCTATGCCCCGACCCAGCTCGACCAGTGCCTGGCCAATCTCCCGCTGGCACAAAAGCTTTCCACGCAAACCGACAACGCCAGCAGCAAGCTCGGGGTCCAGGGCACCCCCAGCTTTCTGATCAATGACAAGCTGCAAGAGGTCTATGACTGGCAGAGCCTGCAGCCGCTGCTGACCGCCGCCCAGCGCTGATTCACCTGTGGAGAAGCGGCGGGGGCCCCTCCCTCCTGCTTCTTCGCCTGCCCGTTCCGGGCTAGTTTTCCCGACTCGACTACCCAAGGAATCGAACCGCCATGATCGCCACGCGCACCCGCCTCTATCTGACCCTCGCCCTGGCCCCGCTGGCGCTTGCCGCCTGCAAGAGCGAGCCGGCCGCCACCGGTGCTGAAGGCCCCAAGGGTGATCCGGTCGCCGCCGTGGCCCCGCCGGCCGGCAAGGCCTGGACCGAGGTGGTCGAGGTGACTGCTGACGGCGGCTACAAGGTCGGCAATCCCAATGCCCCGGTCAAGCTGATCGAATACGGCGCGCTGAGCTGCTCGCACTGCGCCGAATTCTCCGAAACCGGATCGAAGGAACTGCTCGCCGATTTCGTCGGCAGCGGCAAGGTCAGCTACGAGCTGCGGTTCTTCATGCTCAACGCGCTCGACGTGCCGGCCACCCTGCTCGCCACCTGCGGTGCGCCCGAAGCGGTGGTGCCGCTGGCCGATCAGTTCTGGGCGTTCCAGCCGACCATGTTCGAAAACCTCAAGACCAACGAAGCCACCTTCCAGCAGGCCGCAGGATTGCCGCCGCAGCAGCGCTTTGGCGCGATCGCCAAGGCCGGCGGGATGGACGCGTTCTTCGCCAGCCGCGGGATCTCGCAGGCCCAGGGCGCGGCCTGCACCGCCGACATCAACAAGGCGACCGCGCTGGCCAACGCCACCAACAAGGCGACCTCGGAAATGGGCGTCTCGGGCACGCCCACCTTCTTCCTCAACGGGGCCAAGATCGAAGGCAACACCTGGCCGGTGGTCAAGCTGGCGCTGCAAAACGCCGGCGCGCGCTAGGCCGGGTCGCGGGGGCAACGGACCGGCGCGATGCAGATCAAGCGGCTCAAGCTCTCTGGTTTCAAGAGCTTTGTCGAGCCGGCTGAACTGCGTATCGAGCCGGGGCTGACCGGGGTCGTCGGCCCCAACGGTTGCGGCAAATCCAACCTGCTCGAAGCGATCCGCTGGGTGATGGGCGAAAGCTCGCCCAAATCGATGCGCGGCGGCGGGATGGAAGACGTGATCTTCGCCGGGACCGCGACACGCCCGCCCCGCGATTTCGCCGAGGTCGTGCTGCACTGCGACACCGGCGGCGCTGACAACGAGAACGGGGACAGCGAACTCGAAGTCGTCCGCCGGATCGAACGCGGCGCGGGCAGCGCCTATCGCGTCAACGGGCGCGACGTGCGGGCCAAGGACGTCAACCTGGTCTTCGCCGACGCCGCGACCGGGGCGCACTCCCCCGCGCTGGTCAGCCAGGGCAAGATCGCTGCGGTAATCGCCGCCAAGCCGGCCGAGCGCCGGATGATGCTGGAAGAAGCGGCGGGGATCGCGGGGCTGCACGTGCGGCGCAAGGACGCCGAACAGAAACTGCGCGCGACCGAGGCCAACCTCGCCCGGCTTGAAGACCTGATGGGTCAACTCGATCAGCAGATCGGCACGCTGCGGCGGCAGGCCCGCGCGGCTGAGCGCTACAAGGCGCTGTCTGACAAGATTAAGATCGCTGAAGCGCGGCTGGTTTTCGCCCGCTGGCGCGATGCCGCGGCGGCGGCGGAGGCGGCGCGGACCGAAGCGCAGGGGGCCGAGGCCCGCGTGGCCGAGGCTCAGGCTGCGATGAAGGCGGCGCAGAACGCGCAGCACGGCGCGGCCAATGCCCTTGCCGAAGCGCGCGACGAACTGGCCGACCGCCGCGACGATGCCAGCGCCCACGGCCACCGGATGGCGCAGCTGACCAGCCAGCTGGAAGCCGCCGAGGACCGCCTGAAAGACCTCGATCGGCAGCACCAGCGGCTGGAAGAAGATCGCGGCGATGCCGACCGGCTGACCCGCGACGCCGCCGAAGCCCTCGCCAAACTCGAACGCGAACTGGCGGGTGGCGAAGCGGCATTGGCAGCCGACGAACAGCGCCGCCCGCTGATCGCCGCTGCGCTCGACGATGCCGATCGCAACCTGCGCGCCGCCGAACTCGCGCTGGCCAAGGCCACCGCCGACCAGGCCGGGGTCGAGGCCGAATGGCGGGTCGCCGATGCCGAGCTGGCCGCCGCGCAGCAGCGGCTTGTCCGGCTCGATAGCGAAGCGCGGCGGCAGGCGGACCTGGCCGACAGTCTGGCCCGCGAAGGCGATCCGCTCGCCGCGCTGGCCCAGGCCGAAGCGTCCCGCGACGCCGCCGCCACGACGCTGGCTGCTGCCCGCTCTGGGCTAGAAGGCCAGCAGGCCCGCAAGGCGGTGCTGCAAGCCGAACGCGACGCTGCCGGATCGACGCTTGCATCGGCCAGGGCGGAGCTCGCCGGGATCGAGCGCGAATGGCAGGCACTGGTCCGCGACCGCGATGCGCGGGCCAAGCAAGCGGCAGGAAAGCACGGCACCACCGCGCTCGACGCGGTGCGTGCTGCACCCGGTTTCGAACGCGCGCTGGCGGCGGTGCTGGGCCGCGATGCCAAGGCCCCGCTGGGCGCGGCTCCGACCGATGCCGATGGACGGTTCTGGACCGGGGCAGCCGCTCCCGCACCGGTCACGGACAGCCTCGCCGCCCACGTCACCCAGTGCCCGGACGAGCTCAAGGCCCGGCTCGCGCTGGTCCATGTGGCCGAAGCCGACGATGGCAGAACGCTGGGTCCCGGCGAATGGCTGGTCACCAAGGGCGGACGAATCCGCCGCTGGGACGGGTTCGTCGCCAAGGGCGAAGGTGCGGCCGAAGCGGCCCGGCTCGAGGCGGAGAACCGGCTGGCGGCGCTTGAAGGCGAGCTGCCCGCGCTACGCGGCGCGGTCGCGGAGGCTGAGGGGAAGGCACAAGGCATCGCCGCCGAACTCAGCGAGATGCAACTCGCGGTGATCGCCTCCGATCGCAGCGTGGCGAGCGCCGCCGATGCCGAGCGTGCGGCCTTGCGCGCCTGCGACCAGGCCGAAGCGGCCAAGACCCGGATTGAGGCGCGCCGCGCCGAACTCGCCGCCAGCGCCAGCGATCTGGCCGAGCAGCGCAGCATTGCCGAGGCCGAGTGCAAGACCGCCGAAGCTCGCCGGGCCGAACTGCCCGATCCCGCCACCGGCCGTGCGCAACTGGCCGCCGCCCAGGCCCGCCACGATGCTGCGCGGCAGGGTCTGCAATCGGCCACGGCTGCGCTCGCCGCGCACGATCAGGGCCTGGCCGTCGCGCGCGAGAGTCAACTGCAAGGATCGCTCTTTATTAGTTTCGAGGACTGGAGTCTCACGGTTCGCGACATCGTCAATTACGGCGTGCTTCCCGGTCTTGTGCTTGGTCTTATCAATTACTTTTTCTTTTTCAGTTTCCAAAAAGTTAAAGCTGACCCTATCGAGGTTTGTGTTGGAAGGCTTGCTGATTTATTGCCAACAACAAAATGTCATCAGGCCAGCTTATTCAAGCTTACAGGATATTGTGACTACCGCCCTTCAAG
>CALCQB010000112.1 GCA_937897535.1 uncultured Novosphingobium sp.
TGGAGCCACCCGGCACCAGGCCCGGGTGGGTCGGATTTACACAATCGCCGAAATCGGCATTGCGGTTGGTCGCACCGAACGCGGCTGGATGCATGTTGGCCTTGCCGACGATCACCGCGCCCGCAGCCCGCAGGCGCGCCACCACGAAGGCATCCCGGGTCGCGACCTGGCCGCGTCGAAAGCCCAATCCTGCCGTGGTGGGCATGCCGGCCACGTCGATGATGTCCTTGACCGCGAACCGCAGCCCGTCCAGCTCGAACTCCACCACCATCGCGGTTCCCGGCGTCCCGGGACCGTTCTCGCCGTAGCGGTGGACGTTCAGGATCCGCGAGTTCCTGAAGATGGCGACGTACCGCTCCGCGGCCTCCTCGGGCGACAGCTTCCGGTCCGCGATCATCAGCGCCACCTCGTTCTGTGCCTGTGTCGTCCAGCGGAACTTCTTCAGGAACTCGGCGGAGCCGGTCGCGTTGTCAACGATGCTGGCCATGTAGAGCGCCTGGAAGGCCATCATGGTGTCATTGGCCTGCTGCGCGGCATGGAGTGCATCGCGATCAACCAGCAGCGCCTTGGCATAGCATTGGGTGATAGCCTCAGCGCTCGACAACATGCTTTCGATCGGATCGGTAACGTTGTGGGACTGGTCGATCATGTAGGCCAGATCGAACCCGTCGCGGGGATTGAGCTCGGCCTCGACCAGTTCGTTGAACACCAGAAACAGCTGGTGCGGATTGATCGATCCGGAATCGAGATCGTCATCACCGTACTTGCTGTCATTGAAGTGGAAGCCGCCGAGCTTACCGAAACGATGCAGGCGCGCCACGATCTGCTCGATATTCACGTTGGGCGCGTGATGGCCCAGATCAACAAGGCACTTGGCCTTGGGGCCAAGCTCCTGCGCTGCGAGGATTGAGCTACCCCAGTCGGAAATCACCGTGGAGTAAAAGGCCGGCTCGAACATCTTGTGTTCGAGCAGCATCCGCCAATCGTCCGGCAGCGCGGCATAGACCTGCGCGGCGGCCTCGAGGTAGCGGTCAAGGCTGCGGGCGAAATCCTGCTGGCCGGGGAAGTTGGTGCCATCGCCGACCCACACGGTCAGGTCGGTCGAGCCGAGCTGGCGGCCGATCTCGATGCATTCGATGTTGTGTTCGACCGCCTGCTGGCGGGTCGCTTCCAGTGTCGAAGAGAGCGAGCCTGTGTTGTAGCTGTGGGCCTGCCCGACCTGGTCCTGAAAGGTGTTCGAATTGACCGCATCGAAACCCAGCCCCTGTGCAGCGGCTTCCTCGCGCAGCGCGGCATAGTCGCTGACCTTGTCCCACGGAAAGTGCGGCGAGACGCGCGGGGTGACCCGGCCCAGCTGGTTGATGACCGCGCAGTCTTCGAGCTTCTCGTGGATATTGGTCGGCTCGCCCGCAATCGGGAACTTGGCAAAGCGGGTGCCGCCGCGCCCCGCGCCCCAGCTCGGCACCGCGAGCGAGAAGTCCGCCACCCGGTCCTTGATCGCATCGATCGCGATCCCGCTGCGCTCCAGCTTGCGGCCGAGCGCGGCGTAATCCTCGTCCAGCGCGGCAGCATCGCGGGCGTTGAGTTCGCCGATCAGGTCGGCGGAAAGCGGCAGGTTGGTGGTCATGGTGGTCACTTCTTCGGATTTGGCTTGAGGAAGCCCTGCATGTCGAGCCAGGCAACGAATTGCCCGAGCATGCCGGTGTTGGTGGTGCCGGGCGCGCCGAGGCCGAAACCGTGGTCGCCGGTCTGGTAGCCGTGGATTTCGACCGGACGCTTGGCCGCAAGCCAGGCCTGGGCGATCGGAAAGCCCTTGTTCGCGAACAGGCTGTCGTTGAGCGCGATCGCGTTGAACAGCGGCGGGGCATCGGCGGGGACCGGCTCGGCATCCTGCGGGCCATAGATGTAGCCGACGAAGTTGGGCCGTTCAGCCAGGGGCGCGTCGAGCGCGACCCGGCGCGAGGTCATCGCGCCGGCCGAAAAGCCGATGATCCCGACCCGGGCCGGATCGATCTTCCACTTGGCGGCATTGGCACGGACCATCGCAATCGCGGCGCGGGCATCGGCCGGGGCGAAGCTCTGCTTGAGCAGCGCGCCGTCCATCGGGCTGCCGATTTCCTTCATCATCATCTGGCCCATGAACTTGCCGGCCTCGGCATCGTCCGCCGGGGTCTGGATCAGGCGGTACTTGAGGACAAATGCGGTGATCCCGCGATCGGCAAGCGCGCGGGCGACGTCCCAGCCTTCATGCGTGATCGCCAGACCCATGAACGCGCCGCCCGGCGCGACAATCACCGCGGCGCCGTTGGCCTTGCCGGGCTTGGGGAAGAACGGGGTGAGCGTCGGGCGGGTGACATTGCGGACCATGAAATTGCGCGGGCCCATCCGGCCCCACACTTCGGTCGCGGCGCTGCCCGGAGTGTCCTTGCCGTAGAGCGGGATCGCGCCGGGTTCGGCCGGGGCAGCGCTGCGGGTCAGCGGCGGCGGGCCATTCTGCGCCGCGCCGGGCTGGGCCAGGGTCATCGCAATTGCGGCGAAGATCAGCAGCTTGTTCATTCCGTACTCTCCCGTAGATCCGGCTTATCTGGTGAAAGCCTGGGCATTGCCTGCATCGACGTTGATCATGTTACCAGTCGATTTGCTCGATAGCTCGCTAGCGAGCCAGCAGGCGGCTTCGGCGATATCCTCGGGCAGTACGTCGCGCTTCAGCATCGAACGCTGGCGGTAATGCTCTTCAAGCTCCTTGCCGGAATCGATCCCGTGAGTTCCGGCGCGTTCCTTGCGCCAGTCGCCGTCCCAGATCCGGCTGCCCTTGATCACCGCATCGGGGTTGACCACGTTGACCCGGATCCCGTCGGGCGCGCCCTCGAGGGCGAGGCACCGCGCGAGGTGGTTGGCAGCAGCCTTGGCGCTGGCATAGGCCGAGGCCCCGGCGGCGGCGGCGACGGCATTCTTCGAGCCGATGAACACCACGCTGGTGCCGCCCTGGTCCTTCATCGCCTTGAGCAGCGGCCAGGCCGCGCGGGCGGTGAGGAAATAACCCTTGGCCAAAACATCGTAGTTCCTGTCCCACAGCGCGATGGTGGTGTCCTCGATCCCGGCCGAGCTGGCGATCCCGGCATTGGCGACCAGAATGTCGAGCCCGCCGAATTCGCGCGCGCAGGCGGCAAAGGCGGCCTGAACCTGGGCTTCGTCGGTGACATCGCAGGTCGCGGCGCGAACAACGTCCTGGCCGAACTGCTTGGCGAACCCGGCCCGGACCGCTTCAACGGCATCGCCGTCGCGGTCGGCCAGCATCACGCAGGCACCCTCGGCCAGCAGCCGCGCCGCGGTCGCCGCGCCGATCCCGCCGGCCCCGCCGGTGACCAGCGCGATCTTGCCGACCATCGGCTTTGGCGCGGGCATCCGCTGCAGCTTGGCTTCCTCGAGCAGCCAGTATTCGATATCGAAGGCTTCCTGGCTATCGAGCGCGATGTAGTCGCCGATTGCCTCTGCCCCGCGCATCACGTTGATCGCATTGCCGTAGAATTCACCGGCCAGCCGCGCGGTGGTCTTGTCGGTGGCGAAAGTGATCCGGCCGACGCCGGGAACCAGCACGACGACCGGGTTGGCATCGCGCATCGCCGGGGAATTGGGCCGCTTGCAGCGCTCGTAATAGGCCGCATACATCGCCCGGTAGGCCGTGATCTGCTCGGCTAGGTAGGCGTCGTCGGTCAGCCGCGCCGGATCGAGCACCAGCGGTGCGATCTTGGTCCGCAGGAAGTGGTCCGGGCACGAGGTGCCGAGTGCGGCCAGCCGGGCCAGGTCGGCCGAGCCGAAGGCCAGGCGCACCACGTCGGCGTGGGCGGCGAGTGCGGCCAGGCCCAGCAGGCCACGGGCCGACTCCACCAGCGCGATCACCGGCAGGTCCAGCGCTTGCAGCGCATCGACATCGCGCGCGCTTTCGGCCTTGGGCAGCATGAGGCCCGCGAGCGTCTTGGTGTGGGTCCGCAGCAGGTCCAGGTCCTCCGCGAACCAGGGCGTGTCGACGGCATTCACGCGCACCCACACGGCGCAGGCGCTGGCGCTGTCGTTCGCGTTCGCGTTCGCATTCGGGGCCGACAGCAGTCCCTGGTGCAGGGCGGCGCGGGCGGCGGCCTTGTGGGCCGGGTCGACCGCGTCTTCCAGGTCAACGATCACCGCACCGGCGCCGGCCGCCATGGCCTTGGGCAGCCGCTCGGGGCGGTCGGCCGGCACGAACAGGTAGGTGGTGGCGTCGCCGTGGGCGGCGTCGCGGCGCGGCGGCCTCATCCGAGCTGGACCGTGCCGTCCAGGCCCACGTCGCCCAGGTTGTTGGTCGACCAGACGTCCAGCCCGGTGCCATCGGCACTGGGCTGGGCATGCAGGTGGAAGCGGCTCAGGTGGAAGGTCGGGTTTTTGGCGCGGAAGCTGAAGGACTTCACACTACGGCCAAGCCCCGCCGTGGCGGCCAGCTCGCGCTCCAGCCAGTCCAGCAGCAGGGTGGCGATCAGCGGCCCATGCACCACCAGCCCGGGGTAGCCTTCGACGTCGCGGCAGTAGGGCTGGTCGTAGTGGATGCGGTGGCCGTTGAAGGTGGCGGCCGAGTAGCGGTAGAGCATGACCTCGTCGGCGAGCACCTCGCGCACCCAGCGGCCTTCGCGCTCGAAGCGGTGTTCGCCGGCGGCGATGCGCTGGCCCACGGCGCGCAGGTGTTCGCG
>CALCQB010000113.1 GCA_937897535.1 uncultured Novosphingobium sp.
ATACTTGCGGGCGATGTGCTCGCTCTGCCCTTCGCCCTCGGGCGGCATGTCGGGATTGAGCTCGAACGGCAGCCAACGCACCTCGGCCTCGATCTCGCCCTTCAGCAAGGCCAGGCCTTTCTGCAGCTGGCTGTAACCGATGATGCACCACGGGCACATCACGTCGGAATAGATGTCGATGGTCAGTTTAGCCGGTGCTGTCATTGTTCGAGCCACCATTTGAGCAAGTGATGCGCGATTGCCTGCGGTGGCGGAGCGATGAAGCGGCCGTCCTCGTCCCCGGCCATGGCCGCTGCCACTTCGGCCCGGCTGAACCAGTCGGCTTCTTCGAGTTCGGTGTGATCGACCGTCAGCACATCGCCCAGCGCCTGCGCATAGCAGCCGATCATCAGGCTCGACGGGAACGGCCACGGCTGGCTGCCCACGTAAGAGACCTGGCCGACCGCGACCCCGGCCTCTTCCAGCACTTCGCGCGCCACGGCTTCCTCGATGCTCTCGCCCGGCTCGACGAACCCGGCCAGCGCCGAGAACCGCCGCGGCGGAAAGCGCGGCTGGCGGCCGAGCAGCAGGCGCCCGTCGTGCTCGACCAGCATGATCGTGACCGGATCAACCCGGGGGTAATGCTCGGCCTTGCACACGTCATTGGTGCAATTGCGCTGCCAGCCGCCCTTGGCCAGCACGGTGGGATTGCCGCAGCGCGCGCAATAGCGGTGCCGGGCATGCCAATCGACCAGGCTGCGGGCCGCGCCATAGGTCGCCAGTTCCTCGTGGGAGAGGCTGCTCATTGCCGCCCACAGCCGCGGATTGGCCGGGGCGACCGAACCGATCAAGCGCGGCGAAACCTCGGCAAAGCAGCCCTTGCCGCCCATCAGGCCGAGGAACACCAGTTCGCTTTCGGGCGCGGCGTCGGCCAGCGTGCCCCAGACCAGCGCGCCGTCCGGGGTCACTTCCGGATCGAGCCCGTCGAGCCTCAGCAACCGCGCCCGCCAGTCCATCAGCGCGGCCAGCCGATCCGGATCGGAGCGGATATGGTCGGCCCGGTCGAGCCCGGCCCCGGCAAAGGCGATTGCCCCGATGGTCATGCCGCCTTGCCCTTTCCGGCCAGCAGATCGGCCCCGACCGCCTTGGGAAACTCGGCCAGGATCGGCAGCCGGTCCTGCGGCATGTACTGGACATAAAGCCCGGTGCGCAGCTTCAGCCGGGTGTTGCACATCCCGATCGTCCCGGCCGCGCCCGACCAGCCGTAGAGCCCTTCGTTGGCCCCGGTCCCGACGATCCCGCCCGCGCCGAACTGGTTGCCCGCCACCCATGTTCCGGTGAGATCGGCCCCTGCGGGTAGCAGGTTCGAGGTGCCCAGCCGGACCGTTTCTTCCTTCATGATCCGCTTGGTGCCGTGCATTCCGCGGTTGACCAGCATCGCCAGGAACTTGTCGAAATCGGCCGGACTGGTCACCAGCCCCGAGCCGCCATAGGCGAATGGCGTGGATTTGAGGTAGATCGAGCTGCCGGGTTTGTCGATCGGCAACGGGGTATTGCCCAGCATCCCGTAATTGGTCGTCAGGCGCCCGATCGCCTTGCCCGGCACGTGGAAGAAGGTGCTGGTCATGTCGAGCGGACCGAACAACCGGTCCTGCAGGAACTGGGCGAAGCTCTTTGCCCCCGCCGCGCGCTGGACGATGATCCCCAGCACGTCGAGCGCCATCGAATAGCGCCAGACCTGGCCCGGCTGCGCCACCAGCGGCACCGAGGCGGTGCGGCGCAGGAACTCGTCGGGGCCCGGCACCGGCGGGCCGCCCGCGAGCCCCGGGATCGGCATGGTGGTGACGATCGCCGGGATCAGCCCGAGCCGCTCCAGCTCTCGGGTAACCGGCTTGTTCTTGCCGACCCCGGCATAGCCCAGCCCGGCGGTGTGGGTCAGCAGATGCCGGACGGTGATCAGCTGATCGGTCGGCCGCGCGTCCAGCCCCTTGTCGGGGTCGACCGCGACCTTCATTCGGGCGAACTCCGGCGCGAAATCGGCGATCGGCTGGTCAAGCCGCAGCTTGCCTTCCTCGATCAGCAGCATCGCCGCCATGCCGGTGACCGGCTTGGTCTGCGAATAGGCCCGGAACAGGCTCTGGTCGCCGGCCGCATCTGGATCGTCGAAGCCTTCCTTGCCGCGGCGGATAAAGCCCGGCGCTGCGCTGCCCCAGCCCAACGCGGCGACCATGCCCGAAACCTTGCGTTCGGAGACATAGCGGTCGAGCATTGCGGTGACGGTCGGCCAGTCGGCATCGATCATTCGCGGTGCGGCCATTGTCTTGGCCAGCGCCTGGGCAAACGGCAGCGCCGACAGCGACGCGCCTGCGCCCAGCCAGGCCCCGCTGCGCAGGAGATTGCGGCGCGACAGCGCCGATGCGTGGGGTTCGTGCAAGGTCAATTCTCCCGATCTTCTGCCAGCGCTAGCCGCGCCGCTTTGGCGAACAACGTCGGCAGCCCGGCCTTTTCAAGCTCTGCCACCCGCCACCATTCGCCCGGCTGTGCATCCAGCCTAGCCCAATCGCTTCCCGAATAAAGCATCAATTGCAAATCGAGATCGAAGTGGGTGAAGGAATGGAGGACGCTACCGAGCAGCTTCCAGTCGCCATGCAGCGGCGGCTCGCCGGCCCCGTCGCCGCGCGCCGACCAGCCATCGTCGGGCAGCGCCCGCATTCCTCCCAGCATGCCCTTGTCGGCCCGCTTGACCAGCCAGACCGCGCCGTCGCGCTCGATCCAGAAAGCCTGGCCCCGGCGCTGCGGCTTGGCTGGTTTGGCCGGTTTGACCGGAAACCGTTCAGCGCCTGCCCGGCGGCCCATGCAGTCTTGCCCGAGCGGACACAGCAGGCAGCGCGGATTGCGGGTGGTGCAGACCGTCGCCCCCAGGTCCATCATCGCCTGAGCGTAATCGCCGGGGCGCTCGGCCGGGGTCAATTGCTCGGCCCGCGCCCGGATCGCCGCTTTGCCCCCCGGCAGCGGCGCATCGATCGCAAACAACCGCGCGACCACCCGCTCGACATTGGCATCGACCACCACGGCGCGGCGGCCAAAGGCAATCGCTGCGACCGCCGCCGCGGTATAGGCCCCCAGCCCGGGCAGTTTGCGCAAGCCCGCTTCGCTATCGGGAAAGTCCCCGCCCCGCGCCGCCACCGCCCGCGCGCAGGCCAGCAGGTTCCGGGCACGGGCGTAATAGCCAAGCCCGGCCCAGGCGGCCATCACCTCGGCATCCTCGGCCGCTGCCAGATCCTGCACCGTTGGCCAGCGCGCCAGAAACCGGGCGAAGTAGGGCCCGACCGCCGCCACGGTGGTCTGCTGCAGCATCACTTCGGACAGCCACACCCGGTAGGGCTCGGGTGGCGGCGAGCCCGGCGGGGCCCGCC
>CALCQB010000114.1 GCA_937897535.1 uncultured Novosphingobium sp.
GTAATTCCGAGATGCAATGGACAGTCGACGGCCTCGGCAAGACCCATATAGGCGGCCACCGCGAGGAACACATCCGATGCCTTTACCGCGACCTTATATTGGTGAAAGTCCCGGTCCTGCAAAAGCTTGATATGGTCAAGCGCGCTTTCGATCAGAGCTTCGGGGCACGGTTCCCCATATTTTTCCAACAAGTCCTTTTCCAGGCTGCCTGCATTCACGCCGATGCGGATCGCACAGCCATTTGCCTTGGCTGCATTTACGACTTCGTTCACCCGTTCGGCCGAACCGATATTGCCGGGGTTGATACGCAGACAGGCCGCACCTGCATCCGCGGCCTCAAGCGCACGTTTATAATGGAAGTGGATATCGGCAACGATGGGCACATTGGCCGCGCGCACAATCTGCTTGAGCGCTGCCGTGCTTTCTACATCGGGGCAGGACACACGAATGATGTCGGCACCGACATCTTCGCAGCGGCGGATCTGGTCGATCGTCGCGGCGGCATCGCTGGTCAGCGTATTGGTCATGGTCTGGACCGTGATCGGCGCATCGCCGCCGACCGGCACTTTGCCGACCATGATCTGCCGGGACGTGCGCCGCGCGATATCGCGCCAGGGTCTGATCGAGGACATAAAGGCGCCTATAGAGGAGCGGGCGGCACGCGCCTAGCCCGCCCACCCCAAAGGCCATCGAATCCTCACAGCATCTGCGCGAACAGGAATTCGGGGTCGAGCTGGTCGCCGACCTTGAAGGTGATGTCGGCGACCTTCGCGAACCCGTAACGTTCATAGAACCGGTGCGCACCGTGGTTTTCGGCATAGACCGAGATCTGCACTTCGTCGGCATCGCGCTGGGCAAACTGGTCCATCGCCCAGTCCATCAGCGCGCCGCCGATGCCTTGCCCGGTGGCTTCGGGGGCGGTGTAGAGCTGCTTGAGCTCCATCACCCTTGCCCCGCGGGCGTGCTCGGGAAAGCCGCAGCTCAGCCCGATCTTGCAATAGCCCAGCAGCACGCCATCGCCCTCGGCCAGACGGTAGATCCGGTCCGGATTGGCCAGCTCGGCCGCGATCGCCGGTTCGGACAGGCTCTCGTCCAGAAACGTGGCCAGATCCGCGGCGCTGTAGAGCGGACCGAACTTGGCGACGAAGCTGTCGGTCGCGAGGCGCGAGATCGCCGGGATATCGGCAGCAGTGGCTTCGCGCAGGATCATAGTTCCCTCGTCATGCAGATCGAAAAGTCGTCGGAAACATAGTCTCCGAATGGCGGGCATTCGGCGAAGCCGTGAGCCTCATAAAGCTGCCGCGCGGGCAGGAACGGGTCGGGGCGTCCGGTCTCGAGGCTTAGCCGGGTGTAACCCCGCTCCCGCGCCACCGCGATCAGGTGGTGCAGCACCGCCTTGCCCGCACCTTTTCCGCGCCAGGCCGGATCGGCGCGCATCGATTTGAGCTCGCCGTGCGTTGCATCAAGCTGCTTGAGCGCCCCGCAGGCGGCGAGGTTGCTGCCGTCCCAGGCGACAAAGAAGGTCACGTCGGGCGCGCGCAGGCGTTCGATCGGCATCGCATGGACGCTTTCGGGCGGCGACCACTGGTGCATCTCGTCCAGGTGCAGCCGCAGCAGGGCGGCAATCGCCGCGCCGGTCAGATCGTCTTCACGGATCGTGTATTCCCCCATGCCCGCTCTCTGCTATCGTCGGGCGCATGAATGCAACCCCGTTTTGCCGGATGCTCGCCGGATTCGCCCTTGCCCTGACCCTGTTCGCGCTGCCGGCTGCGGCGCAGGACGGACCGGCCGAAGCGCCGTCGCCGCAGCCGGGGCGCTGGTCGATCGCGATCCACGGCGGGGCCGGAACGATCACCCGCGAGGCGATGACGCCGGAGAAGGAGGCCGAATATCGGGCCGCGCTCGACCGCGGGCTGGCGGCCGGGACCGCGGTGCTGAAGAGCGGTGGCTCGGCGCTCGATGCGGTCACCGCAGTGGTGGTGACGATGGAGGACGATCCGCACTTCAACGCCGGACGCGGGGCGGTGTTCACCTGGGAGGGCAAGAACTCGCTCGACGCCGCGATCATGGACGGGCGGAATCGCAAGGCCGGGGCGGTCGCCGGGCTGAGCCGGATCAGGAACCCGATCAAGCTGGCCCGCGCGGTCATGGAAAAGGGCCCGCACGTGTTCCTGATCGGGGCCGGGGCCGAGCAGTTCGCGCGCGAGAACGGGATCGAGGAAGTCGATCCGGCCTGGTTCTACACCCAGGAGCGCTGGGACCAGCTGCAAAAGCTCAAGGCGGAAAAGCTGACCGCCTACGATGTCGATCACAAATACGGCACGGTCGGCGCGGTCGCGGTCGATAGCGCAGGCCACGTCGCCGCCGCGACCTCGACCGGGGGGCTGACCGGCAAGCGCTGGGACCGGGTCGGCGATACCCCGGTGATCGGCGCGGGAACCTATGCCGATGACCGGGCCTGCGCGGTGTCAGCCACCGGCACCGGCGAATTCTTCATCCGCGAAGGCGCGGCGCACGAGATTTGCGCGCGGCTGCGCTTTACCGGGGAAAGCGCCCAGGTCGCGGCCGATACGGTGATGCTGGAAACCGGCGAGATGGGCGGCGATGGCGGGGTGATCGTGGTCACCCCCGATGGTCAGGCGGTCTATGCGTTCAACACCCCGGGGATGTACCGCGGCCGGGCCAACAGTGATGGATTGAAAGAGATCGCGATCTACCGCGACGACGGCCCCGGCGGACTGGTCCCGCCCAGAGCGGTCGAGCCGGAACCGGCGGCGCCGGTTGAGCCAGCACCAGCATCGGCGCCGAAAATCGAGCCGAAACTCTAAGCATTAACCAAGGTTTGACTCTATTCGCCGCTCGGCATAGCTTCCGCCCCCTTGGCGCCGGCCCATGTTGGGGGTCGCCCGACTCCGAGAGAGGGACACGCTGCGCAATTCCTGCGTCAGCCGTCTGACAGGAGGGTACCATATGAAGCTGTATCGTCGTGCGGCCATTGCGGCCGCTTCGCTTGCGTTTGTTTTCGCTACCCCGCTTGCTGCTCAGAACTTTCCAATGGTCCCCGGCGAATATGTCGAGGTCGGCTCGATCAGCATCGATGACGGGCATGATCTCGACTATGCCAATTTCCTGGCGGGCCAGTGGCGGGGCCGGCAGGAATTCGCCAAGCAGAAGGGCTGGATCACCGGTTACGAAGTGCTGGCCAACGTCAACCGGCGGCCCGGCGAACCCGATCTGATCCTGGTCACGCGGTTCAAGTCGATCCCCGATGCGGCCGAACAGCTGCGCCGCGACGGGGAAATGCGCGAATATACCAAGCAGACCGATGCCCAGATGGCAGCGGCATCGGGCGAACGCGCCAAATACCGCCATCAGCTCGGTTCGCAGCTGTGGCAGGTGCTGAACTTCAAGTAGGCGGCAGTGCTTCGGGGCGGCACACCAGCCGCCCCGGACACTCAGCCCGCGAACTTGTCGGCCTTGCGCTTGCCCATCCGCATGCCGGATTCGAGCCGGTGGCGCAGCTGGGTGTAGTAAGCCTCGAGGAAGGCGCGCTCGTCGCCCGCGCCGGGGCTCCAGCCGAGCTTGCGGCAGATCGCCTCATGCACCGCTATAAGCGCCTCGTGGCGGTTCTCGCGCAGCACCCGCTCCAAGGTCTGGAGCTCGTACTCGCCATAGACCGCCAGCTCTTCCTCGCCGAACTTGTAGGATGCCCCGGTGGTGGTGCTGGTTCCGCTGGTCGCGCTGTGGCTGGTCGACAGGACCTGTTCGAGCTTGGTCTTGGGGGCTTCGACCACCCAGGTTCCGGCGATCAGATCGCCCGCCCGCAGCCGGTCGCGGTTGAAGAACGGGAACAGCGCAAAGATCAGCAGCCAGGCCGCCATCGGCCACTTGCTTAGGCCCTCGTCGCTGCTGAGGCTGAGCAGTGCGCCCAGCGGCAGCATGATCTCGATGTCGCGGATCAGGTTGCGGGCCAGCACCATCTCGGTGGTCAGCCGTCCGCCGCCGCGTGCCGCTACCCGGATCCCGGTCAGCCGCTTGCCCGGCGTCGCCCCGCGCGGGCCCAGCTCGAACGCCAGGAAGTAGCCATAGCGGAACAGGAAGGCGATCAGGATATAGACGATCACCACGAATTCGAGCGCCGGGGGCAGCTTGAACCCGTCCTCGCTCAGCTTGTCGAGCCCGCCCGGAACCGTGCCCGAAGCGATTCCCACCAGCACCAGGGTGACCAGCACCAGCGCGATCGTGATGAACACCAGATCGAGCAGCAACGCGCCGAACCGGCTGCCCCGGCTGGCGAGCCGGAGCGGCATCGCGATCCCCTCGGGCGTAACCAGCACGCGCGCCGGATCGGAGCGGGCAGTCTTGGCGGCGGCCATCAGTCTTCGCTCCCCTGCGGGACCCGCCGGAACGCGAAAAAGTAGGTTAGCCAAAAGACAAGCATCCCGCCGCCGATCATCAGCCGCTGGGCGGTATCGTCAACCAGCTGGCGGCCCAGCCCTTCGAGCAGCCCGGCGCAGAGCAGCATCAGCACCACCCCGGCCATCACCACCGATGCGCGCTGGCCGGCCCTCGCGGCGGCCTCGATTACCGGCAGGTCGCCGGGAAAGGCCATTGACCGGCCGATATGCAGCCCGGCCGCGCCCGACAGCAGGATCGCGAACAGTTCGGTCGTGCCGTGGATCGAAAGCCACCCGGCGATCTCGTAAGTCAGCTCCTGGCCGTGGTAGAGCCACAGCAGCGCACCGAGCATGGTGGTGTTGTGGACCAGCAGCATCAGCGTCGGCACCCCGAAGGCAAACCCCAGCGCGAAGCACAGGATCGTCACGCTCGAATTGTGGCTGAACAGGCTGGCGGCGAAGATCGACAGCCCCTCTTCCTCGGTTTTGCCGAACAGGCCCGCGCGCAATGCCTCGCGGGTCGCCCCCGGGATCCGGTCCCCGGCGAGGTCGGTCGGGACGAACGCATAGAACCAGTCCGGATCCTGCGCGCAGAGCAGCCAGCCGATCAGGGTGCCGGCCAGCATCAGCGCCAGCGCGACCAGAATCTCGGGACCGATTGCCCGCACCGACCGGCTCCATTCGCCGCCGAAGAAGCGCCGCAGCCACGACCACAATGTGGTGCGCGGACCATAGACCAGGAACCACGCGCGCTGGACCAGGCTCTCGAGATAGGCCAGCGTCGCCGCATCGAGCGAGGTTTCGCGCGCGACCGACAGGCTTGAGGCGACCGTGCGGTAGAGCACCGGCAGTTCGAGCAGATCGGCATCGGACAGCCGCCTGAGCCGGCCCTTCTCCATTCGGGTGACGATCAGTTCGAGCCGCTTCCAGTCGGGCTCGCGCTCTTGCCGGAACCGGTCGGAGCGCAGCGCGGCGGCCTCGATCGCGGCGATGTTCTGCCGGGTTGCCATCAGGTGCTCCTGCCGCGCGTCATCCGATCGCTCCCTTGCGCTTGATCGCAAGGTACGAATCGAGCAACCGGGTGCCGATCCGGTCCCACGGCGCCTCGATCACGTCGACCCCCAGCTGGCGCAGCTTGCCCAGCACCAGTGCGCGCTGGCGCAGCAGTGCGTCGGCGCTGACCGCCATGGCGAGGTGCTGCATATCGCTCGGCGCGGCGGTGGCGAGCGTGGTCAGCTCCTCGTCGGTCATGGTCACGAACAGCACGACATGGCGGCTGGTCAGGCGCGAGATGCTCTCGACCATCAGTTCGGCGCTGGTCGGGTCGGTAAAGTCGGAAAACACCACCACCAGGCTGCGGCGCTGGAGCCGGCTCGACAGGCTGGCGAGCGCGAGCGTGAAATTGGGCTCCTGGGCGTGATAGTCGAGCCCGGCCGCCGCGCGGTGCAGGCGCTGGAAATCGCGCGGGTCGGTGGCGAATGGGGTGAACAGTTCGGGCCGCGCGGCAAACCCGAACAATGCGACCCGGTCACCCCCCTTGAGCGCGACGAAGGCGGTAGCGAGCGCGGCCGAGACCGCCCGGTCGATCCGCGGCAGCCCGCCGACCGGCTGCGACATCGCGGCACCGCAATCGAACGCGAAGACGATCTGGTTGTTGCGCTCGGCCTCGTACTCCTTGGCATAGAGGTGCGCGTGACGGGCGCTGGCCTTCCAGTCGATCCGGCGCCGGTCCATCCCCGGCTCGAACTCCGCAAGCGCCTCGAACATCGTGCCTTCGCCGCGAATCCGCCGGGCGATCAGCCCGAACTGGGCGTCGCGCAGAAAACTTTGCAAGGCGGGCGAGCGGACCGCGGCAAGGTTGGGCCAGACCCGCACCG
>CALCQB010000115.1 GCA_937897535.1 uncultured Novosphingobium sp.
GCAATTCATAGCTGACCTGGGCGCGGCCGCCCACGTAGGTCAGCCCTGTCTGGACCCCGCGGCGGTCCTGGCAGAGCTTGAGGATCGAGCCGAGGTATTCGTCGGGCGTGTAGATCACCGCCTTGATC
This sequence comes from uncultured Novosphingobium sp., assembly GCA_937897535.1. Classification (GTDB taxonomy): domain Bacteria; phylum Pseudomonadota; class Alphaproteobacteria; order Sphingomonadales; family Sphingomonadaceae; genus Novosphingobium. The sequence continues at coordinate 129 of CALCQB010000115.1, forward strand.
CACGGCTCGTCGATCTGCTCGATCCGGCTGGGATCGGGATAGTCGGCCGGGTTGTGGAGCAGCATTTCGCGCGCGTCGTCGGTTTTGCTTTTGCGCAGCTGGATCCGGTAGACCACGCTCGGCGCGGTGGTGATCAGGTCAAGGTCGTATTCGCGGGTCAGCCGTTCCTGGATGATCTCGAGATGCAGCAGCCCGAGGAAGCCGCAGCGGAACCCGAAGCCGAGCGCGGCGCTGCTTTCGGTCTCGAACGTGAAGCTGGCATCGTTGAGCCGGAGGCGGCCGATGCTCTCGCGCAGTTTCTCGAAATCGGCGGCGTCGACCGGGAACAGTCCGCAGAACACCACCGGCTGGACCACCTTGAACCCGGGCAGCGCCTGGGTCGCGCCTTGCTTGACCGTGGTGATGGTGTCACCGACCTTGGCCTGGGCGACTTCCTTGATCTGCGCGGTGATGAAGCCGATTTCGCCGGGACCGAGCTCGGCCAGCTGCTCGAGCTTGGGGGTGAAGCAGCCGACCCGGTCGATCAGGTGCTCGGTCCCGCCGGCCATGAACTTGACCTGGAGGCCCTTCTTGATGACGCCGTCGATCACCCGGACGAGGATGACCACGCCGAGGTAGGGATCGTACCATGAGTCGACCAGCATCGCCTTGAGCGGGGCGGCGGCGTCGCCCTTGGGCGGGGGGATGCGGGTGACGACGGCTTCGAGCACTTCGGCGATGCCGATGCCGGACTTGGCGCTGGTCAGGACGGCCTGGCTGGCGTCGAGGCCGATGATTTCCTCGATCTCGGCCTTGACCTTTTCGGGCTCGGCGGCGGGGAGGTCGATCTTGTTGATCACGGGGACGATTTCGTGGTCGTGCTCGATCGACTGGTAGACGTTGGCGAGGGTCTGGGCCTCGACCCCCTGCGCGGCGTCGACCACCAACAGCGCGCCTTCGCAGGCGGCGAGGGAGCGGCTGACCTCATAGGCGAAGTCGACGTGGCCGGGGGTGTCCATCAGGTTGAGCTCGTAGGTCAGGCCATCGAGCGCGGTATAGGAAAGGCGGACCGTCTGGGCCTTGATGGTGATCCCGCGCTCTTTCTCGATATCCATGTTATCAAGCACTTGCGCCGACATCTCGCGCTCGGTCAGGCCGCCGGTGAACTGGATCAGCCGGTCAGCAAGCGTGCTCTTGCCATGGTCGATATGCGCGATGATCGAGAAGTTGCGAATGCGGGACAAGTCAGTCATGCAGCGCCGTTAGCAGCGCTTCGCCAGCCTGTCAGCCTGTGTTTCAGGCGACCTTGGACTTGGGCTTGCCGACGTCCATCGACCCGAACCGCGGCAAGCTCATCCCCATCGCGCCCTGCTGCAGCATCTGGGCCGGATATTGCCCCGGCGGCAGCGCCTGCAGCGGCATTCCGGCCTGGGCCATGACATAGGGCGAAACGCGGTGGCGGGTGCACAGTCCCCCGGCCCCGTCATCGACCAGTTGCTGCTCGAACTCCAGACCCTGGGATCCCCCGGCGGACCGACGGACCACAGCGACCGCCAACTGGCCTTCGCCGAAGTCGACCACGAACGGTGTTCCAACCGGCACATCGAGCAGTCCCTCGACCATGCAGCCCGAACGGGACAGGTTGCGCATCATCGCTTCATAGCGGTGATCCTCGTGGATCAGGCCGATCCGGCGCAGCACGGTGCGGCGCTCGGGGCGATAGCGGCTCGGCCCTTCGGGTTCGATCACCCATTCGCCGCTGAGCATGGCGTCGGCGACGTCCTCGGGCGAAACGGCGGCAGCGTAGATGTAGCCCTGGATCTGCTTGACCCCGAGCTTGCGCATCGCCTCCAGTTCGTCGTGGGCCTCGATCCCTTCGGCGGTGGTATCCATCTTGAGTGCTTCGGCCAGACTGACGATCGCCGAAATGATCGCGGCGTTGCGGTTGCCCTCTTGAGTCACCCCGCGGATGAAACTCTTGTCGATCTTGATCTTGTCGAACGGCGCGTGCTGGAGGTAGCTCAACGAGGAATAACCGGTCCCGAAATCGTCGAGCGCAAGCCGTACGCCGAGCAGCTTGAGCTGGTTGAACATGTCCGATGTTGCCGCCTCGTCGCCGAGGAAGATCGATTCGGTCAATTCCAGTTCTAGCCGCTCGGGCGGCAGCTCGGAATGGGCCAGGGCCTGGGCCACGACCGAGGCAAATCCGGCATTGCCGAATTGCGCCGCCGAGACGTTGACGGCGATCCGCACGCCGCCCGGCCAGGTCTGGGCTTCCGCGCAGGAGCGCTTGAGCACCCAGTCCCCCAGCGCGCCGATCAGGTTGGCTTCTTCGGCAATCGGGATGAATACGGCTGGAGAAATATCCCCCAACTCAGGATGGGTCCAGCGCGCCAGGGCCTCGAGCGAGACCACCCGGTTGGTCTTGGCATCGATGATCGGCTGATAGACCACGTGCATCTGGTCCTTGGCCAGGGCATCGCGAAGCTCTTCCTCGATCTGGCGACGGCGTTCGGCCTCGGAGTGCAGATCGCTGGAATAGAACCGAAACTGACCGCGCCCTCCGCCCTTGGCGGCATAGAGCGCCAGGTCGGCCGAGCGCACCAGGTCTTCGCTGTTGATCCCGTCATAGGGCGCGATCGCGATGCCGATCGAGGCCCCGATTACACAGCGACTGCCTTCGATCTGGTACGGCTGGCTGACCATGGTGATGACTGTCTTGGCGATCTCGCCCAGCCGTCCGCGATCGTCGATATCGGGCAGGATGATCTGGAACTCGTCGCCGCCAAGACGGCCGATCTCGCACCCGGCTTCCGACACTACCCTCTGCAGGCGGCTTGCCACCTGCTTGAGCAGTTCGTCCCCTGCCGGATGGCCGAGCGTATCGTTCACCGCCTTGAACCGATCGAGGTCCATCATCAGGATGGCGCAGCAGCGCTTGGCAGACTGGTAGGCGGTCAGCGTAGCATTCAGTCGCTTGCCCATCCGGTGGCGATTGGCCAGCCCGGTCAGCGAATCGTATTGGGCCAGACGCGCCGAGTCCTTCTGGCTTTGGCGCGTCGCGGTAATATCGGTTCCATTGCCACGATAGCCGAGGAATGTCCCATCCGGAGCAATCTGCGGCCGGCCCGAAATCGACCACCATACTTCTTTGTCTTCGAGCGCCGCACGGACCTGAAGGTCGGAAAAGGTCTTTCGCGCCGAAAAAATCAACGGCAGCGTCCGTTCGACCGCATCTTCCTGGTCGCGTTCGAGCACAAACAGACCCTGGATCTGGCTGCCGATCAGGCTGCTGCGATCACAGCCGAGCTGGCTTACGACGCAATCCGAGATGTAGGTAATTCGTCCTTCGCCGTCGCTTGACCAGAACCAGCCGAGCCCGGAAGACTCATAGTCGTGCAGAAGCAAGATCGCTTGCTGGAGTTCCTGTCCGCTCAGCGCCACATGGCCAGCAGACACCGCCTTGCCCGGGCCGAGCATATTGCGAAAGCGTCCGAAGGCTGAACCACCCGACATCTGAACAAAATCCCGATCTTCGCGCTGACACCTTGCGGCCAGTACGTCAGACAATGATAACCGGTCATGGTTACCATTTGCCTAACCGTGATACCCCGCTTCGAGCGCGAGATCAGGCGGCGATGCCAGGATCGCGACGGATCGCTGGATTGCGGATTGGTTGACCCAGGTTCCCCGAGATAAGCGCGATCCGGCCAAAATCGTCAATTTCGAGCGGCGTAGCGAATTCCACCCCGATCCGGTCCTGCTGGCACCATCGCGCGGTTGCGGTAAGCATTTGCCCTTCGGCCAAAATGATCGTGAAGATTGTTCCGGGCGGGACGTTCCACAGGCCTTCAACCATCGCACCGGTGGCGGAAATGTTGCGGATGGTTCCGTGATAGTGTTGCCCGGCGTGTTGCAGCACGACTTTGCGCAACATGGTGTGCCGCACGGAGCGTGCCGCGCGCGGGCCTTGCGCAATTGCGGTCAGTCCCGTGCTGAGTCGATCTGTCGCATTCTCGAAACTGAGCGCCTTTTCGTAGATGTAACCCTGGACATGGCTGCAGCCGAGCATGCGGACCAGATCGAGCTCATCAAGCGTCTCGACGCCTTCAGCCGTAGTTTCCATGCCGAGCGCTTCGGCCAGATTGACGATCGAAGCGATGATTGCGCCGTTGCGGCTGCCGGTGATGGTGGCACCGCGGACGAACGACTGGTCGATCTTGATCTTGTCGAACGGTGCCTTCTTCAGATAGCCGAGCGCCGAATATCCAGTTCCGAAATCGTCGAGTGCCAGCCGAACGCCAACCCGCTTGAGCGCGGCGAACATCGCATCGATGCCGTCATCGTCGCTCAGGAACACGCTCTCGGTGATCTCAAGCTCGAGCCGGCTCGGATCGACCTGAGCCGAAGCCAGCGCGCTGGTTATGATTGCAGGCAGCGTCGGATTTGCGAACTGCAGTGTCGAAACGTTGACCGCGACCCGGATCGATTCTGGCCAGAGCGCGAGATCGCGGCACGCGGTCCGCAGCGCCCATTCGCCGATTTGCGCGATCAGCCCCGAATCCTCGGCGATCGGAATGAACTTGGCGGGAGAGAGCCAGCCTTTCTGCGGGTGGTTCCAGCGCAACAGCGCTTCGAAACCGGTGATCCGCTCTGTCACGGTCTGAACCACCGGCTGATAGTAAAGCTCCAGTCCGCCTTGGGCGATCGCGTCACGCAGGTCTTGCTCAAGCTGCCGCCGTTCTTCGGCATCGCTGTGCAGATCCGCTGCGTAGAAGTGATGCCTCCCGCGTCCACCATCTTTCGCGGCATAAAGCGCCAGATCGGCGTTGCGGATCAGCGATTCCGAAGTAACCCCGTCTTCGGGCGACAAGGCGACACCGACCGAGGCGCCGATGACCACCCGGTGGCCATCGATCGAATAGGGTTCGGACAAGTCGCGGATGATCTGAACAGCGAGACTAGCGATATCCTCGCGGCGGTGACGGCCTGGCAGGATCACCTGGAATTCGTCGCCGCCGAGGCGGCCCACCCGGCCGTACTGACCGACCGCGCGTTCCAGCCGGCTCGCGACCTGGGTGAGCAATGTGTCGCCCGCCGGATGCCCCATGGTATCGTTGACCTGCTTGAACCGGTCGAGATCGATCAGGAACACTGCGCAGTCCCGGTGTTCCAGGTTCGGCGCGTTGAGGATTTTTTCCAGCGTCTGAGCCATCTGCACCCGGTTGGACAACCCGGTGAGTGAATCATAATGCGCCAGCCGTGAAACCTGCTCTTCCGACTTGCGCTTTTCGGTCAGGTCGTGGCCCGAGCCGCGAAAACCGAGGTAATTGCCGAAGCTGTCATAGATCGGACGCCCACTGACCGACCACCAGCGCTCCTCATGCCTGGTTGCGGCTTGCATTGCGAGGTCAAGGAAGGCCGATCGCGACGACAAGTGAAAAGTCAGGGACCTTTCGCTCTCCTGGCCCTCGGCATCGGCTTCAAACAATTCCTGGAAGCCGTGTCCCTGCAGACTCTTGACGTCGAGACCAAGGACCTTGCCGACAGTTGGCGAGATATAGACGAGGGCGCCGCGCCGATCGGTCTCCCAGAACCAGCCTTGCCCGGTCTGCTCGAAATCGTTGAGGATTTCTTCGGCGCGAAGCTGAGCACGCTGGCGTTCGTGCTCGCGGCGGAGTTGCGCTTCATCGGCGCGGGTCTGGCGGAACGCAGTGACTATCCCGATGATCAGACCGACGCTCAGCGCGAACCAGGTGCCTTGCGATCCGGCGACCGTTGCCACGCCGGCCCACAGGGCGGCTTGCGCGGTAATGACCGAGGCTACCCGGCGATTGAGTATGACCGTCGCCAAGACGCCAACAATCACGCCCGTACCAACCGCGCCTTCCCACGGCGCGCCGATCCGCGCGGTCCAGTGGGCCAGCGCCAGGCCGATCAGGAACATCGGCAAGCCGACAAACAGGGTGTTGAGCGCACTGCGCGCTCTGGCGTTGGCCAGTTTGCGCCGTTCGGCCTGCACAACCCAGGGGGTAGCGCCAGCCAGGGCAATCGCCGCAATGCCGAGCAGGATGGTGGTCACACTCGGCATGGTCAGGGTAGCAATACCGTTGACCACCACGGCGCCGGCAAAGATCGGTGCCATCAGAACCCAATTCGGTTCGATCAGGTTGCGCAGGA
>CALCQB010000116.1 GCA_937897535.1 uncultured Novosphingobium sp.
TCTCGGTGGTCGCGGCGTTGTCCGCCGGAATTGCCGTTGCCGCCACCGATGTCGGGGACATCCGCGACATGGTGGCCGAACCGAACCGGCGGTTTGTCGAGGGCGTCAGGAACGAAGCAGACCTGACGAATGCCATCACCGTCCTGGCAAGTGACACCGCGCTCAGGTGCGAAGTTGGCCGTGCCAACCGCGCCAAGGCACAGGCCGAATACGGCGAGGATGCGATGATCGCGGCCTACCGCAGCATCTACGGCGGCGCATTGGGCCGCCCGGCGTTCCCCTGAGCGCTCGTTCAGCGAAGCTTCACCGGGGGATTCGCAAGGGATTGGCGTTGAAAAGGCCGGTCCATCCGCTAAACAGCCGCCGACAGTCATAGTGAAGGCATTCGAACTTGGCCCTGAGTCCCCCCAGTAACGGTACGCCACCGGCAAAACCCAACGACCGCGAAGAGGCCGCCAACGACGGTTTTCTGCGCGAAGTGGACGAAGCGCTGCGTGAAGAGCAGCTGGTCAATGCATTCAAGCGCTATGCCGTGCCGGTCGGCGCGGCGCTGACGGTGGGGCTGCTGGCGCTGGGCGGCTATCTCTATTGGGAGAATTCGCAAAGGACGGCAGCGGCGCAGTGGTCCGAACGGACGATCATGGCTCAGGACCGGCTCGAGGCCGGCCAAGTCGATCCGGCGGTCAAGGACCTTGAGCTGATCGCGCGCGAAGGCGGTGACGGCAATCGTGCGGCGGCGCTGATGCAGTTGTCCGGGATCGCCGCGCAACAAGGCAAGACCGACGAGGCCGCGAAGAAGTTCGCCGCCATCGCTGCCGACCAGAAGATTCCGCAGCCGTTCCGCGATCTGGCGCTGCTCCGCCAGGTCACGCTGCAATTCGACAGCATGAAGCCCGAAGACGTGATCGCCAAGCTCAAACCGTTGGCCGTGCCGGGCAATGCCTGGTTCGGCAGCGCTGGCGAACTGGTCGGCATGGCCTATCTCGAACAAGGCAAGCCCGAACTCGCCGGAGCCCTGTTCGCCCAGGTCGGCAAGGACAAGAACGTGCCCACCACGATCCGCTCGCGGATGCGCCAGCTGGCTAGCGGCCTCGGCTTCGACGCCGGGATCGACAACCCCGAACTCGAAACCGGCGGCGATGCGCAAGCTTCGCCTTCGGCTGCCGCCGCCAAGTAACGCCCGGCCACCTCAAGGAACCGCCGATGATCTCGAATATGATGACCCGCCGCCTATCCGCCCCGCTTGCGCTGGTTCTGGCGCTGAGCCTTGCCGGATGTGGCGTGTTCGGCGGCAAGGGCAAGCCCGCGACCCCGACGGTCGGCAACCGGGTTCCGATCCTCAGCAAGGTCGATACCAGCGCCAAGGTCGATCCGGAGCTGGCGACGATGGCAGTGGTGGTCCCACCGGCAACGGTCAACGCTGAATGGCCCCAGGCCGGCGGCACCCCCAGCAAGAGCTATGGCAACCTGGCGCTGGCCGCCAGCCCGGCCCGCAGCTGGGTCCAGAAGATCGCCGGCTCCACCACGAAGCAGCGGCTCGCCTCTGCGCCGGTGATCGGCGGCGGCAAGCTGTTCGTGATGGATACCAACGGCACGGTCCACGCCTTTGACGCCGGAACCGGCGCGCAGGTCTGGAGCCAGAGCTTCCAGATCAAGGGAGACGGGCAGAGTTCGGTCTATGGCGGCGGGGCCAGCTTTGCCGATGGGCGGCTCTATGTCACCACCGGGATGGGCGAAGTCGCCGCGCTTGACGCGGGCGACGGCAAGCAGGTCTGGAAGGTCAAGCCGGCCGGGCCGCTGCGCGGATCGCCGACGATCGCGTTCAATTCGATCTTCGTGATGACTCAAGCCAACCAGCTGATTTCGCTCAACGCCGCCGACGGCGTCCAGCAGTGGAACCGCGCCGCTTCGGTCGGGCAGACCGGGGTGTTCGGGGTTGCCGCACCGGCCGCTGCAGCGGGCACGGTGATCGCCGGATTTTCGACCGGCGAGCTGATCGCCTACCGCTATGAAAACGGGCGCGAGCTGTGGTCCGACGCGCTGGCGCGGACCTCGCTCTCGACCACGGTCGGCGTGCTGACCGATATCGACGCCGATCCGATCATCGATCGCGGCCGGGTCTATGCGCTGGGCCAGGGCGGTCGCATGGCGGCCTATGAACTGGTCACCGGCCAGCGGATCTGGGAGCTTAACCTCGCGGGCATCTCGACCCCGGCGGTGGCGGGTGACTGGATCTTCACCCTGACCGACGATGGCCGCCTGCTGTGCATCGCCCGCGCCACCGGCAAGGTCCGGTGGCTGACCCAGCTCGACACCTTCAAGAACCAGAAGAAGAAAAAGGGCCAGCTGTTCTGGTCGGGCCCGGTGCTGGCCGGCGACCGGCTGTGGTTCGTCAATTCCGCAGGGCAGTACTATTCGGCTTCGGTTACCGATGGGGTTCCGACCTATGCCGGGACGGTCGACGCCCCGGTGACGCTGGCTCCGGTGGTCGCGAACAACACGCTGTACCTGCTGGATGACAGCGGCAAGATCACCGCGCTGCGCTGATTTGCAGGTGCTGGGTCCGATCTAGCCCTTCCCCAACGGGGAAGGGCAATGATCCGTCGAATCGCGCGTTACCCGCCGCTTAACCATTTCCGGCTAAATCCGGGGCCGATGAGCGAGCCCCGAACCCGCACCGCCGATCCCCGGCCTGGCAGCGATGTGTCTGCCGTGGTCGGCTGGCTTGGCCTCGGCGCGCTGACGGTCTGGGTGATGGTCTGCCATTTCTGGCCCGAGCTGGTCACCGCGTTGGGCCTGCCGAGCCGGGCGGAGCGGTTGACCGGGCCGAATGCGGCGCTGGCCGGGCTGGTGGTCTGCGCGGCGCCGATGGTGCTGTGGTCGGTGCTGGTCGACAAGGTCCACCGCCGCGCCTCGACCGGGATCGATTGGGATAGCCCGCGCCCGCTGTCCGAAGTCGCCGACATCTCGATCACCAAGTTGGCCGGGTTGTGGGCAACCTGGGCGCTGATCGCGGCGCTTTATTGCCTGGGCCGGTGGTACTGGGACGGACCCTATCAGATTTCGATGGACGTGCTGAGCGCCGCCGCGGTGCCGCTGTTCGTGCTGTCGGTCCCCTACGTGCTGTGGCTCGACCGGGTGCTGGTGAACCCGCGCGACGGGTGCTGGCATTTCGGCGCAATGCTGATCGGGCGCGAGCCGTTCGATCCGCAGCAGATCTGGCACCATCTAAGGGCCTGGGCGGTCAAAGGCTTCTTCACCGCCTTCATGATCATGATCGTGCCCGGCGGCTTCGCCAATCTGGTCACGCCAGACTGGAGCGGATTTTTCACCTCACCGCCTGGCATTGCGACGCTGCTGATCACGCTGATGTTCGTGATCGACGAGCAGATCGGCTCGGTCGGCTATATCCTGACGATGAAGCCGCTCGACGCGCAGATCCGCTCGGCCAATCCGTACCTCGCCGGCTGGCTCGCCGCGCTGCTGTGCTATCCGCCGTTCCAGCTGATGGGCGGGCCGGACCGGCCGCTGTACTACCTCTATGGCGTACCGGGTGACGAGAACTGGATGCGGGTGCTGGGCGACTACCCGGCGATGCTGTGGATCTGGGCGGCGCTGCTGGTGGTGCTGACCGGGATCTACGCCTGGGCGACCGTGGCCTTCGGAATCCGCTTCTCCAACCTGACCTACCGCGGGGTGCTGACCAACGGGCCCTATGCCTTCACCCGGCACCCGGCCTATCTGTCGAAGAACCTGTTCTGGTGGTGCGCGTCGATGCCGTTCCTGGTCGAGACCGGCTCGCTGGTCGATTCGATCCGCAACGCCTTCTTCCTCGGCTGCGTCAGTGCGATCTATTTCTGGCGGGCCAAGACCGAGGAAAAGCACCTGCTGGGCGAAGACCCCAAGTACCGCGAGTATTACGCCTGGATGGAGCGGAATGGGCTGATCACCAGCGGGTTCCACCGGCTGGGCGTTGCATTGAAGAGCCGCCGCCCGGTGCTCCAGCCACACCCGGCGGAGTGATCAGAGCGCCGTCCCGGCGTCGGCTTCGAACACGGTAATCGCCCGCCCGCTCAGCCCCAGCGCCGTCCGTTCCTCACCCCACACCGCCATGTGCGGTGTCTTGAGGTGCGCGCCGAGTTGCGCGCGGCTTTCCCAGACTTCGCTGATCCGGATCAGGCCGGGGTCGAGTACGTCTTCGGCGTAGTTGTATTCGATGCAGCCGTCCTCGGCGCGGGTCGCGAGCATCACCTTGGCCATCAGCGGCCGGGCCTGCTCCATGTTCTCTGCCGGCATGCGAAACTGGCCGACCACAACAATCGCCATCAGAATGACTCCTCGTAAACCCGCGACATATCGCCGCCCCATTCACCGTTGAACTTGTCGAGCAGGACCTGCGCCGGGACCTTGCCGGTGCGGACGATCTCGTCGAGCGGGGCGAGGAACCCGGCCTCGTTGTCGCCCGCCTTGTTGAGCTGGCCGCGGGCGTTGAGGCCCGAGCGGGCGATCGCCAGCACTTCGGCGGCAATGTCCCGCAGCGTTCCGCCGCCCGGCACTGGCGCGTCGAGCCCCAATTTGGGCACCGCCGCGCGCAGCGCCTCGCGCCCGTCCATGTCCCAGCCCTTGACCAGGTTCCACGCGGCATCGAGCGCGCCCTGATCGTACAGCAGCCCGACCCACAGCGCGGGAAGGGCGCAGATCTTGTTCCACGGACCGCCATCGGCCCCGCGCATCTCGAGGAACGACTTGAGCCGAACTTCAGGGAAAGCGGTCGAGAGGTGATCGACCCAGTCGCTCTGGGTAGGCAATTCACCCGGCAGGATCGCAAGCTCACCTTTCAGGAAATCGCGGAAGCTCAGCCCGGCGGCGTTAAGATATTTGCCGTCGCGGTAAACGAAGTACATCGGCACATCGAGCATGTACTCGACATAGCGGTCATAACCGAACCCATCTTCGAACACGAAGCCGAGCATCCCGGTCCGGGCCGGATCGGTGTCGGTCCAGATATGGCTGCGATATGAGAGGTAGCCGTTGGGCTTGCCTTCGGTGAACGGAGAATTGGCGAACAGCGCGGTGGCGAGCGGCTGGAGGGCGAGCGAAGTGCGGAACTTCTGCACCATGTCGGCCTCGCTCGAGTAGTCGAGGTTGACCTGGATCGTGCAGGTCCGCAGCATCATATCGAGCCCCATCGAGCCGACCCGCGGCATGTGCCGCAGCATGATCTCGTAACGGCCCTTGGGCATGATCGGAAGCTCGGCGCGGGTCTTGTCGGGCCACATGCCGAGGCCAAGGAAGCCCGTGCCGGTGCGCGCGCCGATCGCCTTGACCTGATCGAGATGGCGCCCGGTTTCGGCGCAGGTCTGGTGGAGGTTCTCGAGCGGCGCGCCCGACAGCTCGAGCTGCCCGGCTGGCTCAAGACTGACCGCGCCGTCGCTGCCCGACAACGCGATCACGTTGCCGCCCTCGATCACCGGCTGCCAGCCGAAGTCTTCCAGCGCCGCCAGCAGGTCGCGAATCCCGCCGGGCTCGGCATAGGACGGGGCGTGATGATCGGTGGTGCTGTAGACCAGCTTCTCGTGCTCGGTCCCGATCCGCCAAGCCTCGCGCGGCTTCTCGCCCTTGATCATCGGGGCGACCAGCTGGTCGCGGCTTTCGATCAAAGGATCGTTGCGATCTGAAACCTGTCTTGTGCTCATCGCCGGGGAATTAGTGGCAAGATCGCAGGGGCGCCAGCACTTTTGTATGCCCCGCTACCAATCTCCGGTTGTCCCCATCCACAGCGCGATGGCCGCGATTGCTGCGGTCTCGCCGCGGAGGATGCGTGGGCCGAGGGTAATCGCGCGGGCCTGAGCCATTGCGCGGATCGCGGTGCGCTCGGCTTCGTCGAACCCGCCTTCGGGGCCGGTCAGCAGCGCGGCGGGGCCGGGATCGGCAGCGAATTGCTGCGCAGCATTTTCCCCGCCATTCTCATCGGCGAAGAACAGCGCGCGGCCTGGCTCCCAAGCCTTGAGCAAGCCGTCGAGCTTCACCGGGGCCAGCAATTCGGGCAGCGCGGTGCGGGCGCATTGCTCGGCCGCCTCGACCAGAATGCTGCGGGCCCGATCGAGGTTGAGCTTGTCCGCCACGCAGCGCCGGGTCAGCACCGGCTGGATCTTCCGCACGCCGAGTTCGCAGGCTTTCTCCAGAACCAGATCGAACCGGTCCTTCTTGAGCAGCGCGGCGCACAGCGTGAAGTCTGGCACTTCCTCGCGCGGTCGGAGGCGTGCCTCAACGGCA
>CALCQB010000117.1 GCA_937897535.1 uncultured Novosphingobium sp.
TACGAGATCATCAAGTGTGACTGGAGTTCAGACGTGTGCTCTTCCGATCTTTCGGGGTCTATCTCATCGCGCTGAACGTCGGGGCGCTTATTTCGCCGCTGATCGTCGGTACCCTGGGCGAAACAGTCAGCTTCCACCTGGGCTTCGGCGCGGCCGGGATCGGGATGTTGGTCGGGCTGGTGGTTTATCTGGTTGGCCGCCGCCATCTGCCGCCCGACCAGGTCGTGCGGGGTGCCAGACCACCGCGACTCACGCGCCGGCAATGGATTGTGATCGGCGCTTTGCTTGCTTCGGTCGCGCCGCGCATCCTGTTCAATGCAGCCGCACAGCAGGCCTACGGCATCATGTTGATCTGGGCCGATACCGAAGTGGACCGCAAGATCTTTGCGTGGGAAATGCCGGTCACGTGGATCAACACGATCGACGGCATCCTGACCATTGCCGGGGTATTTGTCGCGGCGTGGTTTTGGGCAAGGCAGGCGAAGTCCGGACGCGAACCCGAAGACCTGGCGAAAGTGGTGGTCGCAAACCTGATGGTGATGGCCGCCTTCGCGATGCTGGCCGGCTTTGCCGGATTGCCCAAAGTGCCGTTGTTCGCCTGGGTATTTTTCTACCTCATCCTCGATTTCTCATACGCCTGGCTCGACCCACCCTTGAAAGCGATCTTGTCACGTTATGCGCCGCCTCAGGTCAACGGGACGATGTTCGCAATGTCGAACTGCGCCACCGCGCTGGGGTTCTTCGTGCTGGGCTGGCTCGGGCGGTTCTATGAACCACTGGGCGCTCAGAAATATTTCCTGCTGACCGCTTCGCTGCCTGCCATCACCGCAGTGCTGCTGTTGCTTGCGCGGAAACCGATCATGCGTCTGCTCGCCTCCGGCGACGTCGACCGCACCGATCTCAATGTCGCAGCTGCGGCGGTCGAGCCGGGATTGGTCAAGTAGTTTTGCGGCTGCGGCCCGCGGTTACGCCTCCAGCTCGACATCCCAATAGAGCCAGTCGCGCCAGGTTTCGTGGAGGTAATTGGGCGGAAAACCCTTGCCGCGTTCCTGCAATTGCCAGCTGGTGGGGCGGATCGGCTGGATCAGCAGCGGCATATGCGCTTGCTGCGGGGTCCGCCCGCCCTTCCTGAGGTTGCACGGCGCGCAGGCGGTACTGACGTTTTCCCAGCTGGTGCGCCCGCCCAGCCGCCGCGGGATCACGTGATCGAAGGTCAGCTGGTGCGGGCTGCCGCAATATTGGCAGCAGAACCGGTCGCGCAGGAACAGGTTGAAGCGGGTGAAAGCCGGGTGCTCGCTGGGTTTCACGTACTGGCGCAGCGCGATCACGCTGGGGATCGGCATGGTCCAGCTGGGCGAGTGGACTTCGCGGGCATAGCTGGCGACGATATCGACCCGCTCGAGAAACACCGCCTTGATCGCGGTCTGCCATGGCCACAGGCTGAGCGGATAATAGCTGAGCGGAGTATAGTCGGCGTTGAGCACCAAGGCGGGACAATCGGCCAGATGCCGCGAGGGATCTCCCTCGGCGCTGCGGAACCGGGCCGCGCGCTCGATCAGCTCCGACTTGAGCATGGCTCCGTGTAACTCGCGGCAATGGCAGACCTGTGACAGCGCATGGAGATAGAGAGCATGGCGAGACTCGGCGCGTCAAGTCCGGATCTAGCGCGCAATCCACAGGGAGGAATGGTTCGCGCAGAGGCGCAGAGAAGAAAGTAGAGACGCGGAGGGTGTAGTGCCTGCCGGCGAAGCCGCTCTCATCATTGACCTCGGGTATGACGCAAGTGGTGGATCGAAAGCGGCTCCGCCGCAGACGCAACCACTCTGCGCCTCCCCTTGCTTCTCTGCGTCTCTGCGTGAACCAATTCAACGCTGGCCCCCAGAGCGGACCTCACGATAGAAGCACCGCCATGGTCCGCACCCGCTTTGCCCCCAGCCCCAACGGCTTGCTGCACCTTGGCCACGCCTATGCGGCGGTGGTCGCGCACGATCTGGCGCGGGCGCAGCACGGCGAATTTCTGGTCCGGATCGAGGATATCGATGGCACGCGCAGCCGGGCCGAACTAATCCCGGAAATACTCGCAGACCTCGACTGGCTCGGGCTGACCTGGGACGGGCCGGTGCTGCACCAGACGAGCCGGCTGTCCGCCTATGCCGAAGCCGGCGAGCGGCTGATGGCGCTGGGCCTGCTCTATCCCTGCAGCTGCACCCGCGCCGAAGTGCTGGCGGCGGCGATCGATCGCGGACCCGACGGGCCAGTCTATCCCGGCACCTGCCGCCACCGCAACGCCGCACCGGGCGACGATGTGGCCTGGCGGATCGACATGGCCAGAGCCAGTGATCTGGCCGGGCCATTGTGGTGGGACGATGCCGTGGTGGGCCGCCAGCGCGCCCGGCCCGAGATGTTCGGCGATGTGGTGCTGCTGCGCAAGGAAGCCCCGGCCAGCTATCACCTCGCCGCGACGCTCGACGATGGGCACCAGGGGATTACCCTCGTCACCCGCGGGCAGGACCTGTTCCTATCGACACATGTCCACCGCCTGCTTCAGGCGCTATTGGAGTTGTCGGTGCCGGTCTGGCATCATCATCCCCTGTTGGTCGAACCGGGCGGAGGCAAGCTGGCCAAGCGGCGCGGATCGTCGGCGCTGCGCGATCTGCGGCTGGCCGGGGAAGACGGTCGGGCGCTGGCCGATGGCTTGCGGTCCGGACGCTTCCCGGCTGGCCTTTCGCTGGGGGCAGGAGTAGGAGAATTGCCATGAACTGGTTTCTAGGAATCGCGATCGCCGTCCTGATGGCGCTGACCCTCATCACCCTGATCCGCGGGATCGTCGCCTTCATGGCCACGACCAAGGCCGAGCTTGAACGCCCCGAAGGCAGCGGGCCGAGCGAAATGCAGCTTCAGCAGAACAAGATGATGTTCCGGCGGATCTTCTACCAGGCCGCCGCAATCCTGGTGGTCGCGGTGCTGCTGTTCGCCAACCAGAAGTAAGGCACCGGTCGCTTGGTCAAGCTCAACAAGATTTACACCCGGACCGGCGATGACGGCACCACCGGGCTGGTCGACGGCACCCGTCGGGCCAAGCACGACGCACGGATGGAAGCGATCGGCGCGGTTGACGAAGCCAACTCTGCGATCGGCCTCGCCGTCGTCGCGCTCAGCGGCGAGCATGCCACCGCGTTGACCCGGATCCAGAACGACATGTTCGATCTGGGCGCCGATCTGGCGACGCCCGGCGACGATTTCACGCCTTCGGAAATGGTCCTGCGGATCTTGCCGGAACAGGCCAGCTGGATCGAGGCGCGGATTGACGCGCTCAATGAAAACCTGGCCCCGCTGACCAGCTTCATCCTGCCTGGCGGCTCGGAAGGCGCGGCGCGTGTCCATGTTGCCCGCGCCGCGGTGCGCCGGGCCGAACGGGCGATGACCGCGCTGGGTGATGCCGAACCGGTCAACCCGGCGGCGCTGGCCTATGTCAACCGGCTGTCCGACTACCTGTTCGTGCTGACCCGCGCGATCAATGCAGCCGGGGCAGGCGACGTGCTGTGGGTTCCGGGGCAAAACCGCTAGCAATCGCCGACCATCGCCGCTAACCAGCCGCCTTTGCTGCAACTGCGAAGGAATGCGGAGACCATGCGGATCGTCGGGATCATCGGGGCCGGGCAGATGGGATCGGGGATTGCCCAGGCCGTCGCCCAGAACGGCATCAAGGTGCTGCTGTCGGACGTTGATGTTGCGCTGGCGGAAAAAGCCAAGGCGGCGATCGACAAGGCGCTGGTCCGGTTGGTCAGCCGCGAGAAGATCACCCCGGCCGAAGCCGAGGCCGCCCTGGCCCGGATCACCCCGATCGCCGACCATGCCCCGCTGGCCGAAGCTGACCTGATCATCGAAGCCGCGACCGAGCGCGAGGAAATCAAGCGCAAGATCTTCGAAGCGGTCGGCAAGGTGCTGCGCGCAGACGCGATCCTCGCCTCGAACACCAGCTCGATCCCGATCACCCGGATGGCGACCTCCTCGCCCGACCCCAAGCGGTTCATCGGGCTGCATTTCTTCAACCCGGTCCCGGTGATGGGGCTGATCGAGGTGATCCCGGGGCTGGCGACCGCGCCCGATACCGTCGCCCGGACCCGTGCCTTTGCCGAGAGCCTGGGCAAGCAGGTGGTGCTGGCCGAGGACGAGCCCGGCTTCGTCGTCAACCGAATCCTGCTGCCGATGATCAACGAAGCGGTGTTCGTGCTGGGCCAGGGCACCGCCAACATCGCCGATATCGACAAGGGCTGCCGGCTCGGCCTCAACCATCCGATGGGACCGCTCGAGCTGGCCGATTTCGTCGGGCTCGATACCTGCCTCGATATCGTCCGGGTGCTGTACAACACCACCGGCGACAGCAAGTATCGCCCGGCCCCGCTGCTGGTGAAGTATGTCGAGGCCGGCTGGCTCGGTCGCAAGACCGGGCGCGGGTTCTACGACTATTCGGGCGATGCCCCCGTCCCGACGCGCTAGGCTGCCAGCGCCTTCTTGATCGCAAGACCGGCAATTCGAGAGAATTACCGCGCTTCGGGTGATCCCGAGAAAGAACAGTCGTAGCGGCATTCCCGGAAAGGCACCGGCCTGTTGTCGTTCCGCTGGATCAAATCGGCAAGGCTCAAACCGTACCGTTCCATCTCTGCGGAGTCATCATAATCGCCAAGGGTGCGCTATTGCGCGGATTGCACAATTCGACCAATTGGCAAAGCGATGAACTCTTCGGGCACCCCCACCCTGCTCGCCACCGGCTTCGTGGTCGATGCCCCGCATGAAGGGACGACCTTTCCCTCGGCCGGGGGCAATTCTGGCGATCCCGGGGTTCAGGCGGTCTACTGGCGCTGCATCGTCGCGTTGTTCGCAAGCGCGCGGATCACCAATCCGGGGCAGCGGCTGGCGTTGTTCTGCAATGTTTGCCCGCCGGTGGTCGACGGGATCGACATCGCGGCGGTGCTGCGCCGCTACGGGGTGGAGCTGCACTGCGTTCCGCTGACCGCCCGTTTGCCGCAGGGCCGGGTGGCCGCGTGGGGCAATGTCCTCTATTTCTTCGATATCCTGGCCGCGCTGCAAGATGAGCCCGACGATCTGCGCTTTGCCTTGGTGGACAGCGACGTGCTGGTCACCGCCCCGCTTGAACCACTGTTCGCCCTGCTCGATTCCGCTGATTTTGCCGGCTATGTGGTCGAAACCGAAAGCGACGCGCCGATCAACGGGATGACCCGGCGCGAAATGGCCGCTGCCGCTGCCGGACTGGCCGGCCGGGAATTTGCCCCGCTGCCGCATTTCGGGGGCGAGCTGTTTGCCACCACCATCCAGGCTTGGAAGCGCCACCGCGCGGGGTTCGACACGATCCTGGCCCAGGCGAGCGCCGGTCAGGGCCCCGCCGCCGGCGTGCAGACCGAAGAACACGTCTTCTCGATCGCCTTCGCGCTGCTGGATCGCCCGGTTGCCGATGCCCGATCGGTGATCAAGCGGATCTGGACCAGCCCGCGGTTCAATACCGCCGCACCCGGCGATGAGCGGCTGCCGCTGTGGCACCTCCCGGCGGAAAAGCGCTATGGCCTGGCCGACCTCTACCGGGCGCTGGCCGGGCGCGGGTTCCCGACAGCCATGCCGGGCGATGCCTTCCGCGTCCTGGCCGGGCGGCTCTGCGCCGTACCGACCAAGTCCGCCGGCAAGCTGCTGCGCGACGGGGTGCGGCAGCTGGCCGCCAAGCTGGGGCTGCGCACCTGATCGGCATGGCCGTACTTGCACCGGGCTGCGCGCGTGCTAGGCCCCGCGAGGCGCAGGCGGATTCCGCCGGGGAGGGACGCGTGACGCGAGAGGATCCGGCCAGCGGGAGCAGCAAGGAGCGGGGGCTACGGCCCGCGCGGGGTCCCCGGCGATGAGCCGCCGGCGGGTTGCGCTCGGCGTTGCGGCCGGCACCTTCGACCGGATCGCCAATGCCCTGATCCAGCTAGCGCTGGTGCCGATCCTGGCCACCCATTGGGGGCTGGAGCGATACGGCAGCTGGGCCATTCTGCTGACCCTGCCCAACCTGCTGGCGCTGGGCGATCTCGGCTTTGGCGGCGCGGCCACGATCCGCATGACGATGCAGGTCGCGCGCGGCGAGCTGGACCAGGCGCGGACCACGATCCGCAGTGGCGCGCAGGTGCAAGCCGTCGCCTGCAGCGTGCTGTTCGGCCTCGCCGTGCTGGCAGCGCTGCTGCTGCCCGACCGGGCCCTGCCTGCGTTCTCCGGAACCGCGCCCGAGGACCTGCGCGCCGCGATCGTGCTGCTGGCGGCCTATACCTGCGCGATGCTGTTCACCGTGCTGCTCATCGGGGTCTATCGCAGCACCTCCCGGTTCGCCGCCGGCTCGCTGTTCTCTACGATGACTGCGGCGCTGGAAAGCGGTCTGCTGGTGCTGGTTGTGGTGCTGGGCCACGGCATCCTGGGCGCGGTCGTGGCCCTGCTGACCGGGCGGCTGCTGGGAATTACCATCATAGGGCTCGCCGCAGCGCGGCTGCGAACCGGGCTGATGCCGGGTCTGCGCGGCGGCAGCGCCGCAATCCGGCGCGAGCTGCTGGTGCCGGCGCTGGCCATCATGTCGATCCCGCTGGCCTCGACCCTGCTGCTGCAGGGAACGGTCTCCGCCCTCGGCTTCGTGGCTGGCGCCGCGGCCGTGCCGGCATTCGTCGCGGCGCGGACCCTGTCGCGGATCGGCCTCCAGGCGACCCAGGTGCTGACCGGCGCACTGATGCCGGAATTCGGCGCCGCCAGTGCCCGCGGCCAGGATCGCGGCGTGCTGCGGATGGTGGTTGTTCTGTCGGCGACTGCCGCCGCGATCGCCGTGCCATTCGCGCTGGCGCTGGCCGTGGCCGGACCCGGAATCGTCTATGTCTGGTCGAACCACACCATCCACGCCCCCCACGCCATGATGCTGGCGATCGCCGTTTCCGCGCTATGCGGTGCGCTGTGGAAGCCGGTGTCCGACCTGATGCTGGCCGCCAACCGCCAGGCGGTGTTCGTCGTTCCCCATGTCATCCTGGCCTTCGCCGGGGTCGGCTTCACCCTGCTTACCGCCAGGTCGCTGGGCAGCACCGCGCCGGCGCTGGCCCTGGCGCTGACCGATGTGGCGATGGTGATCGTGGTCGCGCGGTTTGCCCGCGTGAACTGGATCCCGCCCGGCAGCGTCGTCCCGGTCATGCGCGAGCTGTGGCACGAGGCGGGAGACTGGCTGGGGCGGCTAAGGCAGCTGATCCGCCGGGGCTGATCCTGCCGGCTCAGAGCACTCCCCGGGCATGCTCGGCGATCCGGCCGCGGAACTGGTCCCAGGTCCAGCGGCGGGCTTCTGCCGCGATTGCGGCGGGATCGAACCCGCCTGCCTCGCGCCGGGCGATCAACGCATCAATCGCCTCGGCCAGCGCCGCGCTATCCCCGACCGGGACCAGGGTGCGGGCCGCATCGCTCAGCGGCAGGTCGGGCAGGCCAGTGTTGGCCGTGCCAACCACGTGGCAACCGGCGGCCAGCCCCTCAAGGTAAGTCAGCCCGAAGCCTTCGACCAGCGATGGCATGATCAGCACATCGGCCGTCTGTAGCAGCGAGTCCAGGCTGGCCCGGTCCTGCCGCCCGCGCAGCTCAACCCCCGGCTGCTCCGCCAGGCGGGCAATCCCCGGGTCGATCGAATAGCACACCAGGGTCAGCCGGGCCCGGGCCGGATCGACCGTCCGCCAGGCCCGCAGCAGGTGGTGCAGGCCCTTGCGCTGGATGCCCTGCCCAACGAACAGGAACCGGGCCGGCCCTTCGGCACAGCGCGGCGGGGCGGGACCGATAGCGGCGAAGCCATAGGGGACCACGGTGATCCGCGCCGGTTCGCAGCCGGCATGTTCGAGCGAGCGCGCGGTCATCCGGCTGGCACAGACCACGGCATCGGCATGGCGCCAGCTGTCGGTGACCTGTTCCCGCGCCAACACTCGCCGTTCCTGGGCGAACGACCAGGCCACTTCGGGGTGACGCGCGGCATCCTCGCGCAGCAATTCTATCGTCAGCCCCGGCAGCGGATGAAATTCGAAATCGACCAGCCGCATGCCAGGCGGGATTTGCCGCCAGTGCGGAACATAGGAGGCATAGGCATAAAGATGCGCGCCCAGTTGCCTTGCGACGCGCAGCGCGTGCCGGCCGAGCATCGCGTCGGTGTGGGGAAACACCCGGTTCATCGGCAGGCCCAGCTTTGCCGCGCTATGCTGGACCAGAAAGCTGAGCGGCGAATTGCCGGTCAGCGCGGCGGGCAACAGCGCCGAGCGGCGCCGCGCCATCTGCCCGGGCAGCCAGGCCGGCGAATCGTCCGGCGCGTAGAAATCGGTGATGAACCGCCGCAGCAATCCGGTCTCGTGCAGGGCCGCCGGCACCTGGTAGCCATCGCGGCTGCCATTGATCACACAGACAAACCCGTCGCGCCCCATCCCCCGTCGCTATCCCGGCGCGGGTGGGAGGCCAAGCGATATAGCGGTTAAAACAGTTTTCCTACACGAACCATTATGGTTATTTGATCGATTCTTCACATCAGGAAGAATTGCCGTGCCCAATCCGATTCCCGTTTCTCCGCCGGCGGCCTATGCCCCAGTCAGCGCGGTCGGCTTCGCCGAAGCCGACCAGACCCTGACCGTGGTGTCCGCCGACAAACCACTGCCGGTCAACCCGGTCAGCGTTCCGGCACCCGCCACATTGGCCGGTTCCGCCAGCGGGTCCGCGCTGGTCGGCCCGTTCACGCCCACTTCGGACAAGCCGATTGTCCTCGTCCTGTCGGGGACGTGGTCCGGCACGGTCCGCGTACTGCGATCGACCGATGGCGGCGCAACCAAGCTGCCGCTCACCGCCGCGGGCTTCGGCTGGGCCAGCTACGGCGCCAATTGTTGCGAACCGGTGTGGCAGGAAGCCGTCGCCGGCGCCGCGCTCTATCTCGATATCGTGTCGACCTCGGGTTCGGTCACTTACCGGATGGCGCAGTAGGATGGCGCTCGACATCATAGCGCGCGGGCTCGCCGCAACCGAAATCGCCCGCCAGAAGCGGCTGCGGGTGCTCAACTCGCTGCGCGCCACGATCGGCCGTGCGGCGATGCAACCCCTGTCGCTGGCCGCCGTGCTGCCGACGATCGGCGCGGCGACGGCGGCAACTGCCATTGCCACGGGCACGAGCTGGCAGGTGGCGACGGGCGGGGTGGCGCTGCACGCCGCCAAGTTCACTTTCGCCGGGGCGGCGTGGAAGTGCCCGGCCGGGGGCTTTCCCAACACCGAGTACTACAAGCCCGAAGTTTCGCACCAGGGCAACGGCAGCGACCCGACGACCAACCCCAGCTACAGCGGGCGGGTGCGGTTCGCGCTCGACGCGCCGAGCTTCGAGATCTGGGTGCAGTGCGGTCCTGCGGGGGCAGGCGTCGGGTTCCGGCTCAAGGTCGATGGCCAGTATGTCAAGACCGGGATGATCGGCAACGACGGCAACGGCCTGTTCCGCTATATCCCGGTGACCTGGGGCGCGGGCGCGGCGGCGGATCGCAAGACCCGCTATTACGAACTGGAGTTCACGGCGGTTGGCGGGTTCCAAGGGATTCGCACGACCAACCTCTACAAGCCCTCGCCCTGGCCGCAGCCCGATGGCTTGCGGGTGATCGCGCACGGCGATTCGATGCTGGGCACGCAGGTTGACAGCGGCAACCTCGACACCTTCCTGACCCCGCCGATGGGGCTGGGACTGGGCGACCTGCTGGGCCAGTGCGATACCTGGACCAGCGGGACCGGCGGGGCGGGCTGGTACACCCCGACCAACCACTTGCAGAGCTGGTTCAACGACCGGGTAGCGCTCGACGTGGTGGCCAATGCCCCGGACGTGGTGATCGAGATGGGCGGCGGCAACGATGAAAGCGTCCTCACGCTCGGAACCGTGACCCAGGCCGCCTATCAAGCGACGGTCGAGACGTGGATCGGGGCAGTCCTTGCGGCCAAGCCCGAAACGGTGATCTTCATGTTCGGGCCGATCCTGACCGGGGCCAGTTATGCGCTGGGCCATACCCGCTGCCGCGATGCCAAGGCGGCGGCGGCGGCGAAGTGGCCGCGCAACGTGGCGTTCATCGACAACCTGGCCGACCCTTGGTTCACCGGAACCGGCAGGCAGGGCGCAACCGCGAGCGACGGCAACCGCGACTGGGCGGTGGGCAACGACGGCGCGCACCCGACCATGGAAGGGCACCGTTACCTGGCAAGCCGGGTGGCGCGGGCGGTGGCCGGGGCGATCCCCGGTTTGATCGCGGCGCAGGGCTGATCACCCCCCAGACTTTCCTTTCGCAGCGGAGAATTGCATGCCCGATTTCCTGTTTACCGAGTTTCCCTCCCAGAACATCAATGCCAACACCGCGTTGGTCATCACCAACGGCCGTACCGCCAAGGGAAGCGCCTCGGCCAGCTACGTCTCCGACAGCCTCGCCAATGCTGCCTTGTATGCGGCCCATCCGCGGTTCGTCGGCCAATCAGCCAACGGACGTTATTTCCGCGCCTTGCCGGTCGGCGGCGCGCTGCCGGTTGAACTGGGCGGCGCAATCGGCGACGGCCTGGCAAACGACCAGCCGGCAATCCAGGCGAGCATCGCCTATGCCGAAGCGGTCGGCGCTAGGGTGATCCAGTTCCAGGCGGCCAGCTACCGCCTGCATTGCCCGGTGCGAACCAGCGATCCGGCACCTGCCGGTGAGCATTTCTACGATGGCCGCCCGCTGGTGGTCTCGACTGCGCTGGTCATGCGCTCGGTCCGTAACGGCGGCTCACGGCTGGTTTTCCGCCATGTCGATGGTTCGGAGCGGAGCAGCTACCAGCTGGTCGCTTCGGCCAGCGTAGGTCAGCCACAGGTCTGGCGCGGCGGCGGGATCTTCCTCAAGTGTCCATCTGTTATGCCGGCCAACTACGCCGATCGTCCAGCCCTGATGCTGGAAGACATCACGCTCGACGGCGGGCTGCAGCGCACCGAATACTATGGCTGGCCGGCCCGCTCATCCGATGGCGACGGCTGGGACATCACCGACAAGGGCATCTGGGTCGAAGCCGATCGTTGGTCGGGCGACATCCGCCTGATCCGCTCGACCGTCAGCGGGTTTCGCGGGGAGGTGATCTTCCAGGCCGGGCGCGGCAACGGCGAGCTTTATATCCGCTCCGGGGTGCTCGGCGATACCAACGGCAACCTGTTCCAGTCGTGCGGGACCAATCTCGATATCGACGGCCTGCTCGGCTACAATGCCTTTCAGGCCTTCGAGGGCTGGTCGGGCCGGCGCGGCCGGATGGTCAACGCGGTGTTCGAGGATTGCATCGCCACCGGCGGCCTCAGCGGCGGGCGGCTGGCCGATAGCGGTTCGCGCAACACGCCGACCCGGTTCACCGATGGCCAGACGCCCTGGCTCTCAGTAGATGCTGAGTTCCGCAACTGCGGTTCGGTGATGTTCGGATCATGGGTGCGCGGCAAGGTAAAGTTGACCGACAGCACGCTGACGCTCGATGGCGCCATGGTCTATGCCGAAGGTCTGCACGATGTCGATCTCGAGGTGGTCGCCCAGGCCGACAAGCGGACCGGCCAGCCGGCCGTCGTCCTGATGGGATCGGAAGTGCCGGGCCGCCAGACCCTGTCCGACCTGCGCCTGCGCCTGCGTTGCACCCGCACCGAACAGGCCCGCCTCGCCGGACGATATTACGGCCAGCCGGTCGACTACCGCGGTTCGATCGGGCCCGGCGTGTTCATCGAGCACTCGAGCGGCGAGACCGGCCGGGCCAGCGGGCCCTCAGGCAATCACCTGACGGCGATCACCGATCACTTTCCCTGCTTTCGCGGCAATCGCTGGCGACGCATCAACTATGACTGGGCCGCGATCGACCAGAACGTGGAACTCAACCCCCAGATCGTCCCCCGCGCCGACCTGATGGGCGTGGTGGCCGATACGCCGGGGACTTGGCCGATCACCCTGCCGGTCAGCGGAATCCAGCATGGTCACGAATTGACAATGCGCAACCTCTCGGGGGCAAACCGGTTCGTCTCCCTCGCCGCAGCCGGCGCCGGGGCCACACTGGCTGCAGCCCGCACGCTCGCCCCCGCTGGCCAGATCGTGCTGCGTTTCGATGAAGAAATCGGGCTGTGGCGCGAAGTGGCTGCGCCGCCCGGCTAGCAGACCGCGCGCGGAGACCGGCCCTCAAGGTTTACTGGGAAGCAGTTAGCGGCTAGGCAATTGCCAGACCCACAGGCTGCTTCCCCAACCGTGCCTTCATGCCCGCTCTCCGCCCCTTCGGGCGATGCCCTCTCCATCGATCCGGACCTGCGGGTGGTCTGGGTTTCGCCAAGCTATGGCTACGGCGGCGACCTGCTCTATTTCAAAGGCCTGTTCGAAACATTCTGCGTCCGTTTTCCAGCGACCCGGATCTTCGTCGATCCGGCGGTGCACTATCGCGAGGCCGCGCAACTGCCGCTGGTTCCGGGTCTGTCGGGCTGGCTGATCGATCGCAATCGTCTGGTTGGCGGCGCGGCCTACAACGCCGGCGTCCATATCCCCTCGCCCCGGTTTGCGTGGCAGCTGATCGCAGCGCGACCGCAGCTGGCGATCACTATCGAGTTCACGCTAGCATCGCTTGCTGCCATCGCTTTGTCGTCCTGGGGGCGCGGCTTTGCCGTGTTGCTGCTGGTCGAGGGTGACCCGGCGGCCCGTGGCGGGAGCAGCAACCGGCTGGTGCTTGGGCTCAAGCGGTGGGCCTGCCGCCGGGCCCACGCAATCCAGACCAGCAACGTATCCGGCCGCCAGTTCCTGATCGAGCAGCTACACGCCGATCCCGCGAAGATCCGGGTCGCGCCTTACTTGACTTCGGCGCCGCCGCGCCCCGCCCGCGCGATCGCGCGGAGCGACCCCCGCCTGCACCTGCTGTTCGCCAACAGCCTGACCCCGCGCAAGGGCGCGGCAGCGCTGATCGCCGGGATCGCGCTGCTGCCGCCGGCGCTGGCCCGGCGGATCCGGCTGACAATCGTCGGCGACGGGCCCGAGCGGGCCGAACTTGAGTCCGCTGCGAGCCATATTGACGGGACCGAGGTCCGCTTTGTCGGCGCGCGCGCCTATGCGTCGCTCGGCCAGTATTACGCCGATGCCGATGTCCTGGCTGTTCCCAGCCATGCCGACTACCGCTCGCTGGCCGGGTTCGAAGGTCTGGCCTACGGGCTGGCCTTGCTCGCCTCGCGCCATGACGGAGCCAGCGCCGAAACTCTGGACGGAGGCGCCACCGGGTTCGGGATCGATCCGCGGGACCCCGCGACAATCGCCGATGCCCTGCGCCGCCTGCTCGAGGAGCCGGCCCTGCTTTCCCGCTGCCAGGCAGCTGCCGCCGAGTTGTTTGCCGAACGCTTTTCCTACGAACGGATCGTCGACAGTCTGGCCGGGTCGGTGCAGGCCGCCATTGCCCGGCGGCGGGCCGGGTCGGCGGGCAACCGCTCGTCAGGACGCCAGCCAAGCGACAAGTGACAAGCGCCGTCACGTGGGTTACCGGTGACCAGCGCGGGTCGCGCGACGCTTCACTCCGGACAGGCGCCAGATGTACGATTTCCTCCTTGCCGCCAATGCGTTCCTGTGGACGGCCCTGGTGCTGCACTATATCCGGCTGCCCTTTGCCGGACCGTTCCATCCGACTGCCTATTACCTGTTCTTCCACGGCCTGATCTTCGTGTTCCGGCCAATCGTGGTGGCCTTCATGCAGTACGACAGCCTCTATGTGTTCTATCAGTTCTTCCCCTCGGAATCGGACAAGAACACGGTACTGGTGGCCGCGATGCTTGGCCTTGCAGCGTTCTACTTCGTCTCGATCCGGGTCGGCAGTGCGCCGCTGCAGTTCAAGTACGACCGCGTGATCGACATCGAACGCCGGCAATTGATCAAGCCGTTCCTGTTCGTCGCCGCCCTGCTGACTCCCTTTGCAGTGGCTTCCAGTCTCGATTCCTGGGGCTCGCGCGCTTACGATCTCAACACGATGGTCACCGATGCTGCCACCGGCTCGACCATCAACACCACCGGCAATGGCTATTGGTCGGATTTCCAGCTGATGCTGGGACCGCTTGCAGTGCTGACGATCTGGCTGTTCCGGTTCCGGTGGTGGACGTTCATCCCTTTCGCCGGCTTTCTGATCCTGCGCGGCGGCACCGGCGGCCGCTGGCCGCTGATCATGGCCTCGGTGACGGTCGGGCTGCTGTGGCTGTACGAACGGCGCCGCAGCCTGCCGACCCCCAAGGAGCTGCTCCTGCCGGTCGTCGCGCTGATGATGTTCCAGACGATCGGGAATGACCGCGGGATGAGCATCCGCGCCCTGTTCATCGACGATCGCAGCGAAGCGAGTGTCGCGACCGCGCGCGAAGTCGGCTTCATGGAAGGGATGGATTTCGCCAATCTCGAATATTTCGAATACCTGGTCTATGCCGTGCCTCAGCGCACCGGCACATTCGGCTATTTCCTCGACAATCTGCAGATCTTCACCGAGCCGATCCCTCGGGTACTGTGGCCGGGCAAGCCGGTCGGAGCTCCGATCAAGCTGTTCTCGCTGTTCGATTATGGCACCCCGATCGGGATGACCTATTCGCTGCCCGGCGCCGGCTGGTTGCAGCTGGGTTACCTGGGCGTGCTGATCTGGTGCGCCCTGTTCGGCTGGTTCTACGGACGGATCTACAACTGGTTCCAGCGATCGAACCAGTCGAACCTCAAGACCGTGTGCTACCTGCTGTTCCTGCCGCTAAGTGTGCAGTTCTTCCGCGATGGCATGCTCATCCAGCTGATCAAGTCGAACGGCTGGTTCCTGCTGCCGCTGCTGCTGATCCTGTGGTTCGCCAAACTTTCGGCCGTACCGCTGGGCGACGATCTGCGCCTGCTGGTAATGCGGGCCCTGGCCCGGCGCGGGGGCGAGGCCATTGCCGACGCGCCACTGCGCGGACCGCGCGCGCGGCGGGGCGCTACGGGGCAAGCGCGGCGCCCGCCCCGGTGAGGCCGCCGCCACTGCAAGGAAAGCGGATCGGGCTGCTCACGGCCTCGGCCTCGCGGCTGGGCGGCGGGGTGTTTGAGGCGGTGGTGGCACAGGCGGCGATGCTGCGCGGGCTGGGCGCGGTGCCGGTGGTGCTGGCCTTGCATGACGCGCACAGTGATGCCGATGCCGCGCGTTTTGCGGCATGCGAAGTGCATCACGCCAGGGTGCTGGGGCCGGCCTTTTTCGGTTATGCCCCCCAGCTTGGGGCAATGCTTGCTGCCGCGCGGCTCGATTTGCTGCACCTTCACGGGATCTGGATGTACCCCTCGCAAGCCGGATCGGCCTGGGCGGCGCGCAGCGGCAAGCCGTACCTGATCAGTCCGCACGGGATGCTCGATCCGTGGATCACCGGGCGGGGGCGCTGGAAAAAGGCGCTGGCCCGGCTCGGGTATGAACGGCGCAGCTGGGCCAGGTCGCGCGCCTTTCACGCGCTGACCCCGCGCGAGGAGCAGGACATCGAACGCGAAAGTGGGCGCCGCGATAGCCTGGTGATCGCCAATGCCGGTCCCGCCGCTGCGCCGCCACCCATTGCGGCGCGGGCTCCGCTGTTGCTCTATCTTGGCCGGATCCACGAAAAGAAGAACATCGGTGCACTGATCGAGGCCTGGACCGCGCTCGATCACAGCGGTGAACTTCCCGCCGCGGCACGGCTGGTGATCGCCGGTTGGGGTGAGCCGCAAGCGGTTGGCGAGCTGGAGCGGACGCTGGTCGGAGCACCCGGCAGCATCCGCTTCGTCGGGCCGCAGTTCGGCGCGGACAAGGCCCGGCTGCTGGCCGAGGCCCGCTTTGTGGTGCTGCCATCGCACAGCGAAGGCTTGCCGATGGTGATCCTCGAGGCCTGGGCGGCCGGCACCCCCACCCTGATGAGCCGGGAATGCAATCTGCCCGCCGGATTTGCCGCCGGGGCCGCGATCGCTGCGCTGGCCAGATCG
>CALCQB010000118.1 GCA_937897535.1 uncultured Novosphingobium sp.
GGGGGAAGAAGCCGGGCGCGGAGAAGTCGTTGTTGAACTTCTGGGCGATGTCGCGGGCCAGTTCCAGGTGCTGCTTCTGGTCTTCGCCCACCGGCACGTGGGTAGCCTGATAGAGCAGCACGTCGGCGGCCTGCAGCACCGGGTAAGTAAACAGCGCGACCGACTGGCCTTCGCGGTTCTTGCCAGCCTTGTCCTTCCACTGGGTCATCCGGTTCAGCCAACCCATCCGGGCCGTCCCGCTGAGCAGCCATTGCAGTTCGGCATGGGCCGGAACCTGGGCCTGGTTGAACAGCACCGACTTGTCCGGATCGATCCCGCAGGCGACCAGCGCCGCGGTCATCTCTAGCGTGTTTTCGCGCAACTCGGCGGGAACATGCGGCTGGCTGATCGCGTGGAGATCGGCGAGGAAATAAAGCGCCTGGCCCCCGGTCGCGACCAGTTCGTCCTGCATCCGCACCCAATTACGGATCGCCCCCAGGTAGTTGCCGAGGTGGAGATTGCCGGTGGGCTGGATGCCGGAAACGATACGCATTGGGAACTTACTCTACTTCGAGGATTTCGTCGTCGGCCTTGGTCCGGACCGGACGGCGACGGCGTAGCTGGGCGAGGACCGACTTGTCCACGGCGCCGGTCGCAAAGGCCGCGACGAAAAACACCGCAATTCCGGCGCCGACCAGCAGGCTGAGCGACCAGATCCGGTCGTACCACGGCCCGGAATAATGCGCCGAGAGCTGCGGGGTAAGCCACCAAAGCAGCGCGCTCATCGCCAGTGTCGCGGCAATCTGCCGCGCAACCCGGCTTGCCAGTTTGAGGGTGAAGTGGAACCACCCCCGGCGGTGCAGGATCACGTAGAGCAGCACGCAGTTGAGCGTGGCCGAGGCGGCGGTCGCGCTAGCCAGCCCGACGATGCCGTACTGGCGTACAACCACGACGTTGAGGAAGATGTTGAACGCCAGCGAGATCATCGCGGTCCAGACCGGGGTGCGGGTATCCTCGCGGGCAAAGAACCCGGGGTTGAGAATCTTGACGATCACATAGGCCGGCAGCCCGCAGACCAGCGCAACCACGATATTGGCCATCACCGCACCATCGGCCGGGGTGAACTTGCCGCCCACGAAGAACGCGGTGCAGAACGCCGAGGAACAGATCGCCAGCGCGGCGGCAGCGGGCAGGGTCAGCAGGGTGCCGATCTCGAACGCATTGGCCTGGAGCCGCTGGGCTTCGGCGCCGTCGCCGGTGTGGATATGGCGCGACAGCATCGGCAGGATCGCCGTGCCCAGCGCGATCCCGACAATCCCCAGCGGCATCTGGTTGAGCCGGTCGGCATATTTGAGCAGGGTCAGCGAACCCTGTTCGAGACTGGTCGCAAAGAATGTGTCGACGAACTGGCTGATCTGGTAGATTCCGGCGCCGAACGTTGCGGGCAGGATCAGCGCGCCAAGTTTCTTCACCTCGGGCGTCAGCTTCGGCGCGGACACCTTGAGCCGGACCCCGGCCTTGCGGGTTTCCCACCACAGATAGAAGAACTGCGCCACCCCCGACAGCGCGACCGCCGTGGCGAGCGCGATCCCGACTACCGTATCGTCATGGCTGCTACCGCGCAGCCGCGCGCCGATCAGGATGGCCGAGATCAGGAAGATGTTGAGCAGAACCGGAGCAAAGGCGGCCGGGCCAAACCGCGAGCGCGCATTGAGCACACCCGCCAGCATCGCCATCAGGCTGATGAACCCCAGATAGGGAAAGGTAACCCGGCTCAGGAACACCGCCAGATCGAACTTGCCTGGAATCTGCTGAAAGTCGCTGGCCAGCAGCCAGACGATTCCGGACATGAATACCATCGCGAGCGCACTGAAAGTCAGCAGCACCCAGACGAACACCGACAGGACATCGTTGGCGAAGCGGTTGGCGTGTTCCTCGCCGCCTTCACCGTGCAACGCGCGGCTGTACATCGGCACGAAGGCAACGCTGAACGCGCCTTCGGCGAACAACCGGCGAAAGGTGTTGGGGAGCGTGAAGGCCAGCTGAAACGCATCGGCGACCAGGCCCGCGCCGACTACGCGGGCCATCATCATGTCACGGGCGAACCCGAACACCCGGCTGATCGCGGTCAGCCCGCCGATCGTCCCGACGTTCTTGATCAGGCTCATCGGCGGGTTCCCCTCAGCCTAGGATCAGGCTTCGCCGACCGGGGCTTCGTCGGTCGCGTTCTCGGCCTGGGCCGCGGCGATCTGCTGCATGTAGATGCCGTTGAAATCGACCGGCTCGAGCAGCAACGGCGGGAAGCCGGCATCGCGCACGGCGTTGGCGATCACGTTGCGGGCGAAGGGGAACAGGATCCGCGGCGCTTCGGCATAAGTGAAGGCGTGCTTGTGCTGGTCTTCCATGTTGCGCATCCCGATCAGCCCGCAATAGGACAGGTCGACGATGAAGGCGGTGCCGGCCTGGCACTTCGAATTGATCGAGATCTTCAGTTCGACCTCGCTCACTTCGCCGCCGGTGCCGTCCATCTCGCGCGCGCCGATGTTGAACTGCACGTCGATCTGCGGCGGATCCTGCCACTGGAACGCGTCGGGCGCGTTGGGCGCTTCGACCGACAGATCCTTGACATATTGCTGGATGATCCCGGCGGTCGGCAGGGTATCGGCCCCGTTCGGCTGCGGCGCGCTGCCCAGGTCGATTTCGGTGATGATGTTGTTGCCTTCGTCGGCCATGGTCGTCGCTTTCAGGTCTGGTGAAACGGAGTTGGCGCGCGCCTAGCAGGCGGCGCGCGCGCGGGCAACGGTTATGGCCAAAGTGGCGCAGGCGCACCGCTTGCCCGCAAAAATTGCACGAATGGAGCCATCCACGCGTTGTTCATTTGTCATTGATACCTATTTGGAGCAAGAACCGCTGGTGCATCGCCGTGCTGGCGGCCGGGACTGAGACCTTGGACAAGACCGTAGAGATCGTCATTATCGCCATGGTTGCGGCCTTTCTGGGCCTGCGGCTCTATTCGGTGCTGGGCCGCCGGGCCGAGCATGAAGAACAGCCGCTTCCGCCCCGGTTCGAACCGAAAGAACCGCGCAATGAAGCGCCGCGCGTTCCGCAGGGTGAGCAGACCGGTGCCGGGGTACCGGCGCGGGTGCTGGTCCCCGGGGTAACTCCGGCGATCGAGCGCGGAATCCGCGAGATTGCCGCTGCCGACCGGCATTTTGACATGCTGGCCTTCCTCGAAGGGGCCAAGGGTGCCTACAAGATGGTGCTCGAAGCGTTCTGGCGCGGGGACCGCGAAGCGCTCGCCCGGCTGTGCGACGGCGATGTGTTCGCAGGGTTTGCCGCCGCGCTCGACGCGCGCGAAGCAGCCGGCGAAGTGCTCGACTACAAGCTGGTGCGGATCGAGGACGCGGTGATCGTCGCGGCCGACTACCGCGCGCCGCTGGCCCGGATTTCGGTGCGGTTCAGTGCCGATATCGCTGCGGTAACCCGCAGCCGCGAAGGCGTGGTGATCGGCGGTTCGCTCAACGATGCGGTCGACATCTGCGATCTGTGGACCTTCAGCCGCAACGTCCAGTCGGGCTCGCCCGACTGGCTGGTCGACGAAACCGACGAAGGCTGACGCGCGCATGATGGGCGGCCCGCAGCGCTGGTTGGCGGTCGCGGCGCTGACCCTTGCCCTGCTCGGCTGCGGCCGGATCATCCCCCAGGGCCAAATCACGCCGCCGGTTACAACGCCTACTCCTCCCGTGGCTGGTCCGGCGACGGCCTTTGCGGCCGGTTTCGCACCGGGTCCGGCGGTCGGGACGCTCAAGCTGGGCGGAGATGACGCGCGCGGCGCGCTGCGCTCGTTCCGGGCCAGCTGTCCGCGGCTGACTGTCCGCAGCGATGCCTCGGGCCTGACGCAAGGTGAGGACTGGAAGCCGGCTTGCGCCGCGGCAGCGACCTGGCCCGAGAGCGAGGCCCCGAAGTTCTTCGCCACCTGGTTCGAAACCGCTCGGATCGCGGACGGCAAGGCGTTCGTGACGGGCTATTACGAGCCCGAGATCGCCGGGGTGCGCAACCGCCGCCCCGGCTTCGATGTGCCGGTCTATGCCCTGCCGCCCGATCTGGTCCGGGCGAAGCCTGGCGATGCCCCGGCCAATCCCAATGGCACGATGCCGCTCGGCCGCTATGACGCCGAGGGCAAGTTCGTGCCCTATTTCGACCGCGCCGCGATCGACGACGGGGTGTTGATGGGCAAGGGGCTGGAGATCGGCTGGGCGGCCGATCCGGTCGAGCTGTTCTTCCTGCAGGTCCAGGGCTCGGGCCGTCTGGTGGCGCCCGATGGCACGGTGATGCGGATCGGCTATGCCGGGCAGAACGGCCTTCCATATACCGGGATCGGCGGGGTGATGCGGACCCGTGGCCTGCTGGGCACCGGGCCGGGGCAATACTCCGGCTCGATGCAGGGGATCATGCAGTACATCCGCGACAATCCCGAGGCCGGGAAGGCGCTGATGCGCGAGAACAAGAGCTATGTGTTCTTCCGCGAGATCGGCAGCGATGGCCCGATCGGCTCGCTGGGCGTGCCAGTGCGGGCGCGCGATAGTGTCGCGGCGGACCCGGCCTTCGTGCCGCTCGGAGCGCCGGTCTGGCTCTCGCTCGACCGGGCCGAGGCCAGCGGGCTGTGGATCGCGCAGGACACCGGCGGAGCGATCAAGGGCAGCAACCGGTTCGACACCTTCTGGGGTGCGGGCAGCGACGCCCGGACCACCGCCGGCGGCATGACCGGACGCGGCGAAGCGCTGCTGCTGCTGCCCAAGGGAACGCTGGCCAAGCTGCAGCCAGCGCCGTGATGCGGCCCCCGCGTGGCCTGTCGCGCGAAGAAGCCGAGCTGTGGAGCCGGGTCGCGCAAACGGTAACGCCAATCCGGCACCAGCAGCCCGTTGTCGCGCCATCCGCCGCACCGGAAGCGGCCGTTGCCAAGCCTCCGCCCGCGCCATTCCGCAAACAGGACAAAGCGAAGATCGCCGTTCGGCAGCCTGCCGGTGCGCGGCAGATGGAACCTCGACCACCGATCCGCCCGCTCGATTCCCACGGGCTCGACGGATCGTGGGAGCGCAAGCTGGCGCGGGCCGAGCTCCGGCCCGATTTTACCCTCGACCTGCACGGTCACGGGCTCGATGCCGCCCACGCCCGGCTCGACCAGGGGCTGGCGCAGGCGGTGGCGATGGGGGCGCGGCTGGTTCTGGTGATCGCCGGCAAGCCGCGTCCGGCCGAAGCCGCTGACCGGGGCAGTGCGCGCGGCGCGATCCGGGCCAAGCTGCTCGACTGGCTGGCGCATGGCAGCCACGCCAGCCGGATCGCCGCCGTGCGCGGTGCCCACCGCAAGCACGGCGGGGCGGGTGCGGTCTATGTGGTGCTGCGCCGCCCCAAATAGAAAACCGCCCCCACGCACGTGGCGCAGGGGCGGCGTCCTGGGAGAGCTCGATCAGAAATTCAGCGTGGCAGTGACGTAGACCTGACGCGGGTTGGCATAGAACGCCGAAAGCACGCCTTCGCGGCCCAGCGCCGAAACCAACGGGGTATTCAGGGCACCGGTGGTCGGGTTGACGGCCATGTAGGTATAACCCGAGGTCTTGATGTGCTCGTCGGTCAGGTTCTTGCCAAAGACGCCAAGCGACCAGCGGCCACCTTCGGCGCGGTAGACGATGCTGGCGTCGTACAGCTGGTAGGCTGGCTGATCGATGTAGGGATTGGCGATCTCGAACTGGTAGGTCTTGCTCTTGAATGACATTCCCCCGCCAAAGTTCAGCGTGCCGCCGGCGAGCGGCATCGCATAGTCGAGGTTGGCGCTGCCCGACCACGCCGGGGTGTTCTGGACGTGGCGATACTGCGAAACCTCGGTCGGGGTGCTGGCGATGTTGGTGACGTACTGGGTGTACTTGGCATCGATGTAGCCGAGCGAACCCGACAGCGTCAGCTTGCCCGCGTCGCTATCGAACAGCTTGGCCCGGCCTTCGAATTCGAAGCCCTGCATCCGCGCCTTGCCGGCGTTCGAGACGATCCCGCAGAAGGTGTTGATGCCGCCCGCGAAGCAGGCCACCGACCCGGGGATCTGGACGTCGGTATAGTCCATGTAGAACCCGGCCGCAGCGACATAGAGTCGGCGATCGAGCAGGTTGGCCTTGGCGCCGATCTCGTAGCTGTCGACCTTTTCGGGCTTGAAGCTCAGGAAGTCGGCCTGGGACACGCCCGGAGGCGCGTTGACCCCGACCCCGCGCGGATCGTACCCGCCGCCCTTGAAGCCCTGCGAATAGGACGCATAGACCGAGCTGTCATCGCTCGGCTTGAAGGTCAGCGTGGCCTTGGGGGTGAACTTGGAGAACGACTTGTGGCCGCGGAAGTCGGTCGAAGGACCGCCGAAGGGCGTGCCGAGGCCGCCGAACACGGTCGAGCCGCCGCCGAGGTAGTTCTGGCGCAGGATGTAGCCATCGCGCCGGTCCCAGGTATAGCGCCCGCCCAGCGACAGGCTCAGCCGGTCGGTGAAATCATAGCTGAAGTCGGCAAAACCGGCCACCGTCTGGGTGCCGATGTCGGCATTGGTGAAGGCCGCCAGCAGGAACGGCGCGGGATAGGTGGTGTGAAGCCGGACCTCGAACTGGGTCAGTGCCGAGGCATCAAGGAAGTAGAACCCGACCAGCCCGTTGAACTTGCCAGCGCTGACCAGCGCCTGGACTTCCTGGCTGAACTGACGATTGTTGTAGAAGCCCGGAACGTCGACATCGACCGCCGGCAGCGCGTCGAAATCGATCGGCGTGGCCGAATCGTCCTTGCGGTACGAGGTGATCGACCGGAAGGTCAGCCAGTCGTTCGGCTGGGCTTCCATGAACAGCGACACGCCCCACGATTTTACGTCCTGCTTGGGGAAGTTGGCCCCGCCCTGGGTGTCATAGACGTCGGCCAGCACCGGGGTGCCCGACAGCATCCCCGGCACGAAGCGGTGGCCGCCGCGCGGATCTGAAGTGTCGTGAGTGTAGTCGCCGCTCAGCCGGGCGAAAAAGCTGCCGGCGTGAACCTCGATCGTGCCGCGACCAGCCAGGACGTCCTTGTCGTAGTTGTCGAGCCCGGTGGTCAGGTTCTTGCCGAACCCGTCGCGGGTCAGCCGCGCGACCGAACCGCCGATCCGGAAGGTGCCGTTCGAATCGATCGGGGTGCTGACGGTCAGCACGCCGTCCAGCTGGTTGTAGCTGCCGTAGGTGGCGCGTGCCGCAACGTGGAGCTTGTCGTCTAGCCGCCGCGAGACATACTTGACCGCGCCGCCGATGGTGTTGCGGCCATAAAGCGTGCCCTGCGGTCCGCGCAGCACTTCGATCCGTTCGACGTCATAGATATCGAGCACCGCGGCCTGCGGGCGGTTGAGGTAGACGTCGTCGAGGTAGATGCCGACGCCCTGCTCGAAGCCCGAGACCGGATCCTGCTGGCCGACGCCGCGGATGAAGGCCGAGAGGGTCGAGTTGGTTGCACGCGAGCTTTCCAGCGTCACGTTGGGAACGGTTTCGGCCAGCGCAGTTATGTCGAGCGCGCCCTTGGCGGCGAGCTGGTCACCCGAAATTGCGGTGATCGCGATCGGCACGTCGATCAGGTTTTCCTCACGGCGGCGGGCGGTGACGATGATTTCGCCCGAATCGGTCTCGGCCGAAGCGTCGGCGTCCTGGGCGTGGGCCGGAACGGCGGTCAGGCCGACAAAAGCGCTGGCAATCAGCGAGGCGCGGCACAGCAAGGCAGTCTTACGCATGGGTTATTCCCTCCCAAAGAAACTCTCGCCCGCGCGGCTCGGCGCCGGGCTTGTCGCGGCCTTATATAAAAGTTGAACCAACTTTCAACTTTGTTATGCTTGCCTGGGCGAGGGGAGTGAACGAAAGTGCAAAAACGTGGCGCGGATGCAACACCGGCCGGGAGCGCAGAAGGGATGCAGGTGGAGGCGGCAAGCCAGGCCAGGGACATGCGCGTGCCCCGCACCGAGCGCGGCCGCCGGACCCAGCGCGCGATCCTTGATGCGGCGGCGGCCGAATTCGGCGAGAAGGGCTTTCACGACAGCTCGATCGTCTCGATCACGATCCGCGCCGGCGTGGCGCTGGGCAGCTTCTATACCTATTTCGAATCGAAAGAGGCGCTGTTCAAGGCGCTGGTGACCGACATGAGCGGCCGGGTCCGCGATCACGTCGCCCCGGTGCTCGCCCGGCATGGCGGCGGAGCGATCGGCGCCGAAGGCATCGCGCTGGCCGCGTTTCTCGACTTCGCGCGGAGTCACAAGGAAATCTACCGGATCATCGACGAAGCCGAATTCGTCGCCCCCGAAGCCTGGCGCGCGCATTATCTCAACACCGCAGCGCGCATCCTTGAGAGGCTCCAGGCCGCGCGGGCCAAGGGCGAACTGGGGGTCGAACCCAGCGAGGTCCATGCCTGGGCGATCATGGGGATGAACGTGTTCCTCGGGCTACGCTTCGGGGTGATGGATGCCAGCGCCGATCTGGGCGAGGTGGCCAAGGCGGCCAATGCGTTGCTGAGGGATGGGTTGGGACCAACTTAGTCCTCTCCATTTTTGGCGAATGCCACAAATGGGGAGGTGGATGCCGCGTTAGCGGCAGACGGAGGGGTTTGGACGCCAGCGCCGAAACCCCTCCGTC
Organism: uncultured Novosphingobium sp.; assembly: GCA_937897535.1. GTDB lineage: Bacteria > Pseudomonadota > Alphaproteobacteria > Sphingomonadales > Sphingomonadaceae > Novosphingobium. The sequence continues at coordinate 8,646 of CALCQB010000118.1, forward strand.
TCGGCTTCGCCGATCCACCTCCCCATTTGCGCCATTCGGCGAAAATGGGAAGGATCGGGAGAATCGGATAGCTGGTGACTTGACGCGCTGCCCCCGCTAAGCGCCCAGCACCATGTCCAACCGCCGCACCTTTGCAATCATTTCGCACCCCGACGCGGGGAAGACCACGCTGACCGAGAAGCTGCTGCTGCAAGGCGGCGCGATCCATCTGGCGGGTGAGGTCAAGGCGCGGGGGCAGGCGCGGCGGGCGCGGTCGGACTGGATGAAGATCGAGCAGCAGCGCGGGATTTCGGTCACCTCGAGCGTGATGACGTTTGAGCGCCAGGGGGTGACTTTCAACCTGCTCGACACGCCGGGACACGAGGACTTTTCGGAAGACACCTACCGCACGCTGACCGCGGTCGATTCGGCGATCATGGTGATCGACGCGGCCAAGGGGATCGAGCCGCAGACCCGCAAGCTGTTCGAGGTCTGCCGGCTGCGCTCGGTTCCGATCATCACCTTCGTCAACAAGGTCGACCGCGAGGGACGCTCGGTGTTCGAGACGCTCGACGAGGTGGCCGATGCGCTGGCGCTCGACGTTTGCCCGATGTCGTGGCCGATCGGTCTCGGCGGCGAGTTCAAGGGCGTGCTCGATTTCGCCACCAACATGATCGCCCACCCCGAAGGCGACAGCCGCGAGTTCCTCGGCAAGCGCGAGGCGGTGACCGCGGACAATATCCCGGCCGAGATCGCCGATGAAATCGAACTGGCGCGCGGCGGCTATCCCGAATTCGATCTCGAAGCCTACCGCCACGGCGACCTGACCCCGGTCTATTTCGGTTCGGCGCTCAAGAACTTCGGGGTGGCCGAACTGATCGACGCGATCGCCAGATATGCCCCGCCGCCGCGCCCGCAGCCGAGCGATCAGGGGATCATCGAGCCCGAAGGCAAGGAAGTCACCGGGTTCATCTTCAAGGTCCAGGCCAACATGGACCCGCAGCACCGTGACCGGATCGCGTTCATGCGACTGGTTTCGGGCACCTTCAAGCGCGGCATGAAGCTGACCCCCTCGGGCAGCGGCAAGCCGGTCGCGATCCACTCGCCGATCCTGTTCTTCGCGCAGGACCGCGAGATTGCCGACAATGCCGAGCCGGGCGATATCATCGGCATCCCCAACCACGGGACGCTGCGGGTCGGCGATACCTTGAGCGAGAGCAACAAGGTCCGCTTTACCGGGCTGCCCAACTTCGCACCCGAAATCCTCCGCCGGGTCCAGCTCAAGGATCCGACCAAGACCAAGCAGCTGCGCAAGGCGCTCGACGACCTGTCCGAAGAAGGCGTGATCCAGGTGTTCTACCCGGAGATCGGCGGGCAGTGGATCGTCGGCGTGGTCGGGCAGTTGCAGCTGGAAGTGCTGATCTCGCGGCTCGAGGCTGAATACAAGGTCGAAGCGATGCTGGAGCCCGCGCCGTTCGACACCGCCCGCTGGCTCAAGGGTCCGGCAGCGGCGCTGGGGCAGTTCGCCGATTTCAACAAGTCGAACCTCGCCAAGGACCGCGATGGCGATCCGGTGTTCATGGCGCGCAGTTCGTGGGACGTCAGCTACCAGCAGGAGCGCAATCCGGAGCTGGTGTTTTCGGCGACCAAGGAAAGATAAGGGGTTCTCTGCGCCTCTGCGTGAACCCGCTTCTCTTCCTTGCTCCCTGCGCCGCGCCCGCTTAGTCTGCGCAAATGGAATTCACCGACCACATCACCCCCGATCACGAAGCGATGATCGGCAAGCAGGCGATCTTCTTCACCGCCACCGCCGCCAGCGAGGGCCGGATCAACCTGAGCCCCAAGGGCCTGAAGGATACCTTCAAGGTGCTCGGCCCCAACCGGGTCGCCTATCTCGATCTTGGCGGGTCGGGGAACGAGACTCACGCGCATCTCGCCGCTGACGGCCGGATCACGGTCATGATGTGCAATTTCGAGCAGCCGGCGCTGATCCTGCGGCTTTACGGGCATGGCCAGGCGGTGCTGCCACAGGATCCGGAATGGGCCGAGCTGGCCGGGCACTTCACCCTGCTGCCGGGCACGCGCCAGATCTTCGATATCGCGGTGGAAAGCGTCCAGACCAGCTGCGGCTGGGGCGTCCCGGTGATGCACCTCGACAAGGAGCGTGAAACGCTGCCGAAGTACCACGCCCAGTCCGATCCCGAAAAGTGGCTCGCCAAGGTTGGCGGGCGGACCACCAGCATCGACGGACTGCCGACCCGGCCGACCGACCGCTTCATCGCGGGCTGATGCAACTCACCTTCGCCAGCTACAACATCCACAAGGCAGTGGGGCTTGACCGGCGGCGTGATCCCGAGCGGATCCTGGCGGTGCTGCACGAGATCGATGCCGACGTGGTCGCCCTGCAGGAGGCCGACCGCCGGTTCGGGCTGCGCGAGAGCGTGCTACCGCGCGCGCTGATCGACGATCTGTCGCACTACCGCGCGGTGCCGCTCAATCACCGGCCGGATTCGATCGGCTGGCACGGCAATGCCCTGCTGGTGAAGCGCCACATCAAAGTGACCGAGGCCAGCGTGGTACCGCTGCCCACGCTCGAGCCGCGCGGGGCGGTCCGGGCCGACCTGTTGGTCGCCGGGCAGCGGGTCCGGGTGGTAGGCATGCACCTCGACCTGTCCGGTCTGCGCCGCCGCCAGCAATTGCGCACGATCCTGGGGCATGTCGCCGCTTGCGGTGCCGCTTGCCCGGCGGTGCTGCTGGGCGATTTCAACGAATGGGCCGTGCACGGCGGGTGCTGGCGCGAGTTTCATGCCCCGTGGCGGGTGCTGATGCCCGGTCGCTCGTTCCCGGCCCGCCGCCCGATTGCCCAGCTCGACCGGATCGTGGTTTCGCAGGAATGGTCGGTGCGCCAGGCCCATGTCCATCATTCGGCGCTGGCCGCCGTTGCCTCGGATCATTTGCCGATCGTAGCCATGCTGGAGCTGCCCAAAATTTAGGCAGTTGCGCAAGCAATGGGCGCATCGTGGCGCCGTGGCGCAAGGGTATTTCTCCTGAACCGCTGATTCATCACATAATTGCCGAACTGGCACGGGCCTTGCTGAATGAGCCTTGTCGGCGCTGTGCCGGCCATGAGGCAATCAGGGGACACGGCCGTGAAATTCATCATCGCCATCATCAAGCCCTTCAAGCTCGACGAAGTCCGCGATGCCCTGGGCACGCTCGGCGTCGCGGGCATGACCGTTACCGAAGTCAAGGGCTTCGGGCGGCAGAAGGGACAGACCGAGATTTACCGCGGGGCGGAATATTCCACCAACATGCTGCCCAAGGTGAAGATCGAACTCGCCGTCAGCGATGCGCTGGCACCGCAAGTGGTCGAATCGATCCAGCAATATGCCAGCACCGATTCGATCGGTGACGGCAAGATCTTCGTGCTCGATCTGGCTTCGGCCACCCGCATCCGCACCGGCGAGACCGGGGACACCGCGCTTTGAGCGTGGGCAACAGGAGGGTTTCAACAATGATCCGCAAAGTAATCGGCGGTCTTGGCGCGATGGGGGCTACGCTGCTCTCCGCCACGGCCGCATTCGCACAAGGTGGCCCGATCAAGGCCCCCACGGTTGAGCAGATGGCCGGGATGGTCGACAAGGGCGACGTCGCCTGGATGCTGACCTCGTCGGTGCTGGTGTTGATGATGAGCATTCCGGCGCTGGCGCTGTTCTACGGCGGTCTGGTCCGGACCAAGAACATGCTCAGCGTGCTGATGCAGGTGTTCATGATCGTCAGCATCGCCGCGCTGGTCTGGGTTGGCTGGGGCTATTCGATGGCCTTCACCTCCACCAACAGTCCGTGGCCGACGCTGGTTGGCGGGCTCGACAAGGCGTTCCTCGCAAATGTTAGCGCGGGCACCTACGCCGCGACCTTCAGCAACAACGTCTATCTGCCAGAATTCGTCTTCGTGATCTTCCAGATGACCTTCGCCTGCATCACCCCGGCGCTGATCGTCGGGGCCTTTGCCGAGCGCGTGAAGTTCTGGCCGCTGATGCTGTTCATGGTGCTGTGGCTGACGATCGTCTATTTCCCGATCGCGCACATGGTGTGGTACTGGGCCGGACCAGACTTCCTGGCCGATGCACCGACCGACGCTGGTCTGCTGTGGGGCATGGGCGCGCTGGACTTTGCCGGTGGCACCGTGGTTCACATCAACGCCGGGATCGCCGGTCTGGTCGGCTGCCTGATGATCGGCAAGCGGATCGGCTTCGGCAAGGAAGCTACCCCGCCGCACTCGCTGACCATGACCATGATCGGCGCCTCGCTGCTGTGGGTGGGCTGGTTCGGCTTCAACGCCGGCTCCAACCTAGAAGCCAATGGCGTGACCGCGGTGGCCTTCATCAACACTTTTGTGGCGACTGCCGCAGCGGCGCTGAGCTGGTCGGTGGTTGAACAGCTCCACCACAAGCGGCCTTCGCTGCTCGGTGCGGTGACGGGTGCGGTGGCCGGTCTGGTCGCGATCACTCCGGCCTCGGGCTTCGCTTCGCCGATGACCTCGATCTACCTCGGCATCCTGGTTTCGCCGATCTGCTACTTCTTCGTCAGCTACGTGAAGAACAAGCTCAAGTACGACGATACGCTCGACGTGTTCGGGGTCCACTGCATCGGCGGGATCGTCGGCGCGCTGGGCACGGCCATCGTGGCCGATCCGGCCCTCGGCGGGCAGGGGTTCTACGACTACACCGTGTTCCCTTACGCCGTCGGCACCTATGACATGGGTGCCCAGCTGGTCACCCAGGCCAAGGCTGTGGCACTCACCCTGTTGTGGTCGGGCGGTGTCTCGGCAGTGCTGTTCTTCGCGATCGACAAGGTCCTTGGCCTGCGTCCGACCGAAGAAGCCGAACGCGAAGGGCTCGACCTCAACGAGCACGGCGAACGCGCCTACAACTACTAAGCTTCAAGAGATTGGCGGGGCTCGGGTTTTCCTCCCTCTCCTCCTCCCGGGTCCCGCCAACCCATGTTCCTCCTGCGAACATCAACTGAAAGGGCCGGAGCATTGCTGCTCCGGCCCCTTTTTTTGGTCCAATCGCGAAGGCGGGATCAGTTCAGCCCGTCGAGGCCCTTGCTGACCAGCACGTTGACCGAGACCCGGCGGTTCTGCGCCTTGCCTTCCTCGGTGGTGTTGTCGGCCAGCGGATCGGCTTCGGCCATCCCGGTCGGGGTCAGCATCCGGTAAGGCTTCCAGTGGCAGACCTGCTGCAGGTAGTTGATCACCCGGCCGGCGCGCTTTTCGCTCAGCACCTGGTTGTATTCCTCATCGCCGACCGAGTCGGTGTAGCCGACCACCAGCAGCAGCGCGTTGTCGGTGTTCTCGGCCGCGCTGGCCGCCGTGCACAGATCGTTCTGCGCCTGCGGGGTCAGGTTCCACTTGCCGGTATCGAAGAACACGTTGGTGGTGCTCTTGATGTTGTACTTGTCGATATCGCCCATCCGGCCGCGCAGCGCCTGGGTCGCGGCGGTCTGCTCGGCGAACTGTTGGGCGGTGCCGGTGCGGATCATCGAAGCGGTCTTGTAGTCGCCGCCCTTGAAGTTGACCTGGCTGGCCAGCAGCACGCTGCCGGCCTGCATGGTCTTGGCAGTCACCGGCAAGCCGTTGAGCAGGGCGTCGCGGCCGAGCTTGGTCTTGCCGCCGAACAGGCCGCCGCCGCCCTTGATCTGGGTGGTTTCGTTGACGTAGACCACGGTGCTGGTCCCGTCGGCCGCCGTGATCCGGATCTTGTCGCCGCTGCGCGCGGTGATCACACCCTTGATCTCGGGACCCTTGGTCATCGCCGACATGTCGGGCAGCGCCTCGCCTTCGACGACGATCGTGGCGTTCGCCGGATCCGGCTGCTGGGCCTGGAGGCCGGCCGACATCGGCATGGCCAACAAGCCGATCAGCGCAAGAGCGCCCGCCTTGGTAGTAATGACACGCATGGTTCTACTCCTTGAGAATTTCACGGGTTCGCGTGTTCAGGTTAACCTTGCTGGCAGATGAACGACACGCGCGAACGCCCGCTTTGTGCGGTTCGCACGGGTGCAAGTTACGACGAACCGAGCCGCAGTTAAACCGCTGCAGCGCTGACTCTGCCTGTTGCGAAGGGCGATTCGTCGCAGCCTTGGCCCGCGAAAGTCAGCGGGCCAGCGCGGCTTCGCTCTGCTGCATCAGCCGCGCCATGATGGTTGCGACCGGCTCTTCGGCGTTGACCATGCCGACCGACTGGCCGGCCATCAACGAGCCGTTCTCGACGTCGCCATCGATCACCGCGCGGCGCAGGGCACCGGCCCAGAAGTGTTCGATCTGCAATTGCGCCTCGCCCATGTCGACCGTGCCGGCATCGAGCAGCGCAGCGACTTCGCGCTGCTTGGCGGTGAATTCCTCGGTGCCCTTGTTCTTGAGCGCGCGGACCGGGATCACCGGCAAGCGCGGATCGACCTGGACCGAGGCAACCGCGTCGCGCGCATTGGCGCGGAAGAAGGCCTTCTTGAACAGCGGGTGGGCGATCGATTCGCTGGCACAGGCAAAGGCCGTGCCGAGCTGGACCCCCGAAGCGCCCATTTCCAGGTAAGCACCGATCATGTCGCCGTGGCCGATCCCGCCGGCCACGAACACCACATGCTCGTCGGCCAGATCGGGCAGGAATTCCTGGGCCAGCACCGATGTCGCCACCGGGCCGATGTGGCCGCCGGCTTCGCTGCCCTCGATCACCAGCGCGTCGGCACCGGACCGCAGCAGCTTCTTGGCCAGCGCCAGGGTCGGCGCGAACACCAGCACCTTGGCCCCGAAATCCTTGATCGCCTCGACACTGCCCTTGGGCGGAATTCCGCCCGCCAGCACCACGTGGCTGACCTTGTGCCGCGCGCAGACCGCGATCAGATCGAACAGCATCGGGTGCATGGTGATCAGGTTGACCCCGAATGGCTTGGCAGTCAGCGCCTTGGTTGCGGCGATTTCTGCGTCGAGGAGGTCGGGGGTCATCGCCCCGCAGGCGATTACGCCGAACCCGCCGGCATTGCTGATCGCCGATACCAGATTGCGCTCCGACACCCAGCTCATCGCCCCGCACAGCACCGCGTGTTCGGTTCCCAGGAAATCACGGCCGCGCTGCATCAGCGCATGGGTCTTGTCGTACACTAGGGAACCCCCGGGTTGTCGTAACGTCGCGCGCCTATAGGCAATGCCCGGCGCGCGCGCCAGTCCCGGACCACTAATCGAAAAGATGTCACACTCTGTCCATATTTGATCGTTTCAAACGATCAGACGTGCGAGTCATGTTCTATCCATTCGCCCAACCCGAGTCGGGCCGCAAAGGAGACAGACCATGGATGCCAAAACCGGATCGATCGAAGGAAGTGGTTGCCCATTCCAGCATGACGGCGGGGTGCGCGCACTGCTCGGGCGGACCAATCGCGATTGGTGGCCCGATGCCCTGGCGGTCGACATTCTCAGCCCCAATGGCGCGGCTGACCCGATGGGCGATGATTTCGACTATGCCGAGGCGTTCAACGCGCTCGACTATCACGCGCTCAAGGCCGATCTGACCGCGCTGATGACCGACAGCCAGCCGTGGTGGCCGGCTGACTATGGCCACTACGGTCCGTTCTTCATC
>CALCQB010000119.1 GCA_937897535.1 uncultured Novosphingobium sp.
AATATGTCCGCTGGCGATATTGGGGCGCGGGTCGGGATCTTCGCCCGACCAGCGCGCTGCGCCGCGGGCATCGACCACCTGCTCCTCCTTGGAGTGGAGGTTGGCGAGGACATTGGCCTTGGTCCGGACGTTGTTGTCGTCTTGCCAGACGGTGAAGTGACGGTGACGCAGCACTTCCTTGCCTTGCGCCAGCGGCCGACCTTCGGCCTTCCACTTGGCCAGCCCGCCATCGAGGATCGCGACATCGTGCGCGCCGAACATCTTGAGCATGAACCACGCCCGCGCGGCGGTCTTCACCGCGCTGTCATCGTACAGCACGATCCGGCTGCCATCGCCCAGGCCGAGCGACTGCATCCGGCTGGCGAACTTTTCGGCCGGGGGCAGGGTGTTCTCGATCGGGGCGTTGCTGTCGACCAGGTCGCCCAGGTCCATGAATACCGCGCCGGGAATGTGGCCGGCCTCGTATTCGGCCAACGGGTCGCGCCCAGTGTCAGGCAGGTGCTTGGTGCAGTCGACAATGCGCAGGTCACTCGCCCCCATTTCGGCGGCGAGCCATTCGGTAGAAACCAGACTTTCCACTTTTCATTCCTCCTCAAGGCCGTCCTCCACGGCCATTGCGGCGCCCCTTTTCGCTGCAATTGCGAAGAGACTAGACCCGGACGCGCCCCGCTGTCGAGGGGGGAAAGGGGAAAGTGTCAGTTTACCGCGCGCTGGCCGATGCGCGAATAGGTCCGCGGGCCGAGATCGAGCCGGAACGGCTTGAGCGCTGCGGCGGGATCTTCGGGCATTTCGCCGACGACATAGGTCTGGACCTGCACCAGCGATTCGCCCCCGGCCGTGCTTGCTTCGACCCGCAACCGGGCGAGCGGGACGAAATAGGCGGCCTCGCCAGCCCGAATCGGGGTCACTGCCGCGAGTGGCAGGCGGAAGTCGCCGGTGAACTCGGCGCTTTCGCCCGGGGCAAGGGTGACCAGGTTGTGGCGCGGTTCGAGCCGCTGGCCGTTGCTGGCGATCTGCGCTTCGGGCGGAAGCGAGGCATGGGCCGAAACCATGTCGCCTTCAACCGCCAGCATTGAGAGCGGCTCGGTCCCGGTGTTGGTCAGGGTCAAGGCATAGCTCAGCGTTGTCGCCATCAACGAGGCGCTCATCCGGCGGGCCTCAAGCGCCATGCCGAGCCCGGCGGGCAGGCCCAGCGACAGGCGCGGTTCGGGCAGCGCGGCAGCGACCGGGCTGGCGGCTGGCGCGGCTGGTTCAGCCACAGGCTCCGGGCGCGGAGCTGGCACGATCGGGCGCTCGAACGCGATCTGAAGCACTTTGGGCTCACGGCTGCGGCGCAGCCACAGCCCGGCAAAGATCAGCGCCAGCAGCGCCGCCGCGCCGGCCACCCATTTCCAGTACCAGCCGCTGTCGTCCGCAACCACGGCGGGCGGCGGGACAGCTGCTGTGGCCGGGATATCGCTCGGCAAGGCGTCGAAGCCGGGCGCAGCGCCGCTGGCCTCCGGGCTTGGGGCAGGTGCAACGGTTGTCGTTGGCGAAGCCGCCGGGGCGGCGGCGCCGGTCTGGCGCGGCGCTGCAGCGACCGGACGCGGGGCCGGGGAGCGGCTTGCAGCGGTGGTTGGCGTCGCGCCGGGGGAGGGCTGCGGTGCAGCCTGGGTCGGGGCCGGAGTGGGTGTGGCGCTCTGGGTCGGGCGGGGAACCGCTGTCGTCACGACCGGATTGTCGCGGTCGACCGGGCCTTGCGATCCCGGCGGGGCCGGGCGGACGGTCGCGCCGGGCAGGCGCCAATCGCTGGCCGATTGCGCTGCCAGTGGCAGCGGGGCAAGCGCCAGTGCCAACGCAGCAGCGCTTGCGGCTTTCAGGCGGCCCCCGATCCAAATCATTGTTGTGTCCATGTCAGCGCGATTGAGGCGCGCTAGCGCCACTGCCACTGAATAGGAAGTTAACTCGGTGCTTCCAACCGCCGACTTGTGCTTGGCGCGCGATAGAGGCATGGCGCGTGACATGTCAGACACACCTCAACCGCTCCATCTCGGCCAGCATAGCGCGCTGCCCGCTTCGCCCGAGGCGGCGGTGCTCGACTATGTTCCCAACCCGCGCGCCGGATCGCTGTTTCTGGTCCGGTTCGCCGCGCCGGAGTTCACCTCGCTGTGCCCGGTCACCGGCCAGCCCGATTTCGCACATCTGGTGATCGACTATGCGCCGGGCGAAACCATCGTCGAATCGAAAAGCCTCAAGCTGTTCCTCGGCAGCTTCCGCAACCACGCCGGATTTCACGAGGACGTGACGGTGGGGATCGGCCAGCGGCTGTTTGCCGAGATGCAGCCCAAGTGGCTCCGGATCGGCGGCTACTGGTATCCGCGCGGGGGCATCCCGATCGACGTGTTCTGGCAAAGCGGCGCGCCGCCACAGGGGTTGTGGGTGCCCGATCAGGGCGTGGCCGGCTATCGCGGGCGAGGTTAGTTTCGCAACACCTGCAACAGCGCTGCCACGTCTTCGGCATCCTGATAGAGTCCGAAGCCGATCCGCAACACGTTCCCGCGCAGGTCGGTGACGACGCCACGCGCTGACAGTGTCTCGTAAAGCGCTGGTGACTCTTCGCCTTGCAGCGCGACAAACCGCGCCGAAGGGCCGCTCAGGACACTCAATTGCGGCAAAGGATCTGCAGCGAGAAACTGCTGCTTCAACGCATCGCAATATGCTGAAATCGCCGCGGTATCGAGATTTTCCACCGTCAGCATTCGCCGCACCGCGTTGAAGCGGTAGATCCCGCTTGGATCGAAAGTGCTGCCCAGAAACCGGCGACCATCGGGGGCATAGCCGACCCCGCCCTGTCGCGCGGCGAGATCGTCGAAGGCAGCGTACCAGCCGGTCACTTCGGGGCGCGGGCCAAATCCGGGCGGGGCATGGAGGAAGCAGACTCCTTCGCCGGCCATCGCGTACTTGTAGCCGCCAGACAGGTAGAACACCCGGTCGGCCACGTCGGACAGGTCGGTCGGGGTGGCCATGAAGCCATGGTAGCCGTCAATCACCACCCACGGGCCTGCGGGCCGGGCGAGCGCGGCCAATCGCGCGATCCCGTCCAGCGTCTGGCCTGTATTGAACTGAATCTGGCTGGCAAAAATCAGGTCGAACTGGCCGCTGACCGCCGTGTCCGCCAACTGGTTCAGCGGCACGGTGGTCAATTCGATCCGCCCGGCTTCGGTCCAGCGCAGCGACTGGCGGCGGAACGAATGGAATTCCCCGTCGCTGGCCAAAACGCGCGGGCGCGCCATCGGCAGCGCCGAGACGATCCGGATCAGCAGATCGTGCGTGTTGGGGGCGAAGGCGATCGTCGCCGGATCGGGCAGCACGAGTTCGCGGGCGATATGGCTTTGCGCCTCGGGAATGACCTCGCCGAACACCTTGTCCCATTTGCGATCCGCCAGCCGCGCCGCGTCTTCCCAGGCTTCGAGGTGCCCGGCATGGCTCGCATCGGGCCACAAGTGGTGGCTGTGCGCCGCAAAGTGCAACCGCCCCGGCGCGGCGGCGAGCGAGCGCGAAAACAGGTGCTTGAAGCTCATTGGACCCCAAAGCCGAGAAAGCCCCTCCCCAGTGGGGAGGGGTTGGGGTGGGGGTTCCACGCCAAAGTCGTGCCCCCACCCCCAGCCCCTCCCCGCCGGGGAGGGGGGCAGTAGGCTATTGCGATTGGACTCAGCCTCACAGCGAGGTCCGCAGCGACCACAGCTCGGGAAAGGCCCGCTTGCCCAGGGTCGAATGCAGATAGCTCACGCCCGCTGTTCCGCCAGTGCCGCGCTTGCCGCCGATCACCCGCTCGACCGTCAGGACATGCTTGTGCCGCCAGGTCGCCATCGCATCGTCAAGGTCGACCAGCTTTTCGGCCAGTTGATAGAGGTCCCAGTAGCGCTCCGGCTGGCGATAAACCTCCAGAAAAGCGGCTTCGACCCCGGGATCAGGCTGGTAGGCCAGCGTGACATCGCGTCCCAGCACTTCGGCGGGAATGGGCAGCCCGGCGCGGCTTGCCGCCGCGATCGCCTCGTCCCACAGACTCGGTGCACCCAGCGCCGTCTCCAGCGCCGCGCGCGCCTCGGGCCGGTCGTCCTGATAGGCCAGAAACCGTGCGTCTTTGAGGCCCAGCATGTATTCGACCGTGCGGAACTGGTCCGACTGGAACCCGCTCGACGGGCCGAGCACGTCGCGGAAGCGGGTGTAGTCGCTCGGCGTCATCGTCGCCAGCACGTCCCAGCTCAGCGTCATCACCGCCTGGATCCGGCTGACCCGCGCCAGCGCCTTGTAGGCCGGGATCAGTTGATCGGCGCGGACCTGCGCCAACGCCAGCCGCAGTTCGCGGATCATCTGCTTCAGCCACAGTTCCTTGGTCTGGTGGATGACGATGAACAGCATCTCGTCATCGCAGTCAGAGCGGGGATGCTGCGCGCCCAGCAGATCGTCGAGCGCCAGATAGCGGGCATAGGTCATCGGGGGCTGGGTCATGAGGACCTCTTACATTCGACATGGCGAGGAGCGAAGCGACGAAGCAATCCAGAGCCTATCGCGCTACCGCTCTGGATTGCTTCACTTCGCTCGCAATGACGAGGCTAACAGGGCCTCAGAACACCGCCTTGGGCGTGTCTTCCTGCATCATCGCCTGGCGGACCAACGGGATCGGCGGGCCGCCATAGGTCAGGAATTCGTCGTGGAACGCCTTCCAGCCCTGCCGCCCGCCATGCGTCGCGGTCCAGTCGGCGCGCAGCTTGCGGATCATCAGCTTGCCCAGCGTGTAGTTGAGGTAGGCCGGATCATAGGCTCCGCGCCGGGCCTGCTGCTCGGCGGTGCCTTCGCCCTGGTAGCAGGCCTCCTGGAAGAACTTGGTCGATTGCTCGATCGTCATCCCCTTGGTGTGCAGCCGGATCGCCGACAGGAACCGGCAATCGCGCAGCAGCGCGTTCGAGAGCTGGCCGATGTGGATTTCGGGATCGCCGTTGCCGAGCCCAGCCTCCCACATCATTTCCTCGCTGTAATGCGCCCAGCCTTCGGCAAAGGCATAGCCGACGAACAGCCGCCCGAAGAACGACGGCGCGCGGTTGGCGTGGAGGAACTGCAGGAAGTGCCCGGGCATCACCTCGTGGACCGAGGTGAACATCAGATCATCCTTGCCGGGGATATAGTCGGCCTGCTTGGCGGCCGGCCACGACGGATCGGGCGCGGCAATGTAGTAGATCGAGGGGATGCCCTTCTCGAACGGTCCCGGCGGATCGATGTAGGCGCCGTTCTGGGCGTTGTAGGGCGGGCTCTGGCGGACCAGCGCCTGTTCGGTCCCGGGGATCGAGACCAGGTCCTTTTCCTTCACGAACGCCGTCAGCATCGGGATCTGGCTGGTCGCCTCGGCCACCGCGCCAGCGGCCGGCTTGTTGGCGTTCATCTTGTCCATGCAGGCCGGAATGGTCTGCCCCGGCGCGAACTGGTCGCAGGCCGCCTTGAGCGCGTCCTGGTTGCGCTTGAGGTCGGCCTCGCCGACCTGCTCGAGCTGATCCAGCGGCACATCGACCGCCTCGGTATCGCGCAGCATCTGCGCAAAGCGGTCCGGTCCAAGCGCGAACGAGGCCTGCGCGCCTTCCTGGCCCTTGAGCCAGGTGGCGAGGTCGGTCATCGCGGCGGCGGCCTTGGCGCTGGCATCCTTGAGCCGTTGCTGGAGCGCGGGATCCTGGACGTCGGCAAAAGCGCTCAGCGCGTCCTTGGGATAGAACTCGGCATAGCCCTGGAAGGCTGAAACGCCGTAAGTCACCAGCGGCGCGGCGATCGGGCCCTTGAGGTTGGCCTTGATCTGCGCGGCGGCGGCCGGGACCCCTTCGAGGAACTGCGCCAGCGCCTTGGCGCGGGTCGGCTTGTCGGCGTATTCGCGGGTCAGGTAGACGTTGGGATCGAAATTGCCGACGTACCAGCCCGGATTGGTATGCGGCTGGTCGGCGGTTTCGAGCCAGAACAGCTGCCCTTCGGCAACCTTGACCATGTAGTCGCGCTCGAACTTGTCGCGGCCATCGACCTTGTCATAACCCTTGGCGTCGGCGATCACTTTGCGGAGGAAATCGCCCCGCGCCTTGAGACCGGCGGGACTCCAGTCGGCAAACTGCCCGTCGAACTGGTGCGCGCCCTGATAGACCGCGAAATAGGGATCGACTTTCAGCCAGCTGTCGATCGTGGCCTTGGTAAACTCGGCCCAGGGGGCTTGCGCAGTGATGCCGGTGGTCGGCGCCATGTTGCAGGAAGCGAGCGCTGCTGAAGCGAGCAGCACCGTGACTGTTCGGCGAAAGGTCATGGGTCTCTCCGGAAATTCAACTGCCGCCAGCTTGGGCGATAGTTTCCGTCGAAACAAGTGGCGTTGGTCGAACCGGGTTCTACCGCGTCCCCAGACCGCGCGCGATGATCCCGCGCAGGATCTCGCGCGTGCCGCCGCGCAGCGACCAGCTCGGCGCGTTGTGGACGATGTTGGCGAGCACCCCGGCATAGGCGGCCTGGCTGCGCGGATCGGCTTCGGCATCGACCAGCTGGCGGGCAAAATCGGGCAAGGTCTGTTCCCACACCGCGCCGACGTCCTTGACGATCGAGGCCTGCAGCCCGGCATCCTGCTTGTTCTGGAGCATCGCCGCGACCGAGCGCGACAGGCGGCGTAAAACTGCCAGTTGCGCGGTCAGCCGTCCGATCGTGGCCAGCGCGGCATCGTCCTGACGGCCTTTCAGGACTTCGATCAGCTGGTACATCAGCTCGATCGAGGACAGGAACCGTTCGGGGCCGGAGCGCTCGAACGCCAGCTCGCTCATCACCTGGTTCCAGCCGTCTCCTTCCTGCCCGAGCAGGTTTTTCGCCGGAACGATCGCATCCTCGAAATGCAGTTCGTTGAAGTGATGCTGACCGGCGAGGTCGATGATCGGCCTGATCGTCAGGCCGGGGGTGCCCCGCAGTTCGACCAGCAGCTGGCTGGTGCCCTGATGGCGATCGGCGGGGGTGCCGGAGGTGCGGCAGAACAGGATCACGTAGTCCGCCTCGTGCGCGAAGCTGGTCCAGACCTTGGTCCCGGTGACGCGGTAAACATCACCGTCGCGGACCGCCTTGGTCCGGGTTGCGGCGAGGTCCGAGCCCGAATCCGGTTCGCTCATCCCGATCCCGAAGGCGAGTTCGCCCGCGGCAATCCGCGGCAGGATCGTTTCCTTCTGCTCGTCGGTCCCGAACTTGATGATCGACGGACCGGATTGGCGATCGGCGATCCAGTGCGCACCGACCGGTGCGCCATAGGCCAGCGATTCCTCGACGATGACATAGCGTTCGTAGGCCGAGCGCTCGTGCCCGCCGTATTGCTTGGGCCAGGTCATGCCGAGGTAACCGGCCTGGCCCATCGCCAGGCTGAAGTCGCGGCTGAAGCCGTACCAGTTGTCGCTGCGCTGACGCGGCGAACGGTGGCCGAGCTGCTGGTCGAGGAACGCGCGGAACTCTGCGCGCAGGGCCAGCACTTCGGCGCTGTCGGCGGGCGGGGCGGGGAAGGGGATGTTGGTCATAGCGCGGTCACCATCGGCCAATAGCCATCGCCGCCGGCTGCGACCGCGGCCTTGCCGAGCATGGTCGCCCACAACACCTGGCCGCCGAATTCGTCGCGCCAGGTCCAGAGCGCAGTGGTGTAAAGGTGCAGGCGGTGCTCGCGGGTGAAGCCGATCGCGCCGTGCATCTGGGTGGCAATGCTCGCCCCGTTACCGGCGGCTTCGCGGGCGCGCAGCGATCCGGCGGCAACGCCCAGGGTGTCGCCCCGTTCAAGCGCTTCCGCCGCAAGATCAGCAGCGGCGGTCGCGCAGGCCAGCTCGCCGGCCAACTTGGCCAGTTCATGCTGGACCACCTGGTTCTTCTGCAGCGGCTTGCCGAATTGCACGCGGGTCGCGGTATGCTCCAGCGTCATGTCGAGCGCCGCTTCGAGCGCCCCGGCGATCTGGAATGCGCGCAAGGTTGCGCCTTCGGCGAGGGGACAACAGGGCGCGGGCGCGAGCGCATCGGCCTCCCACGCGATCTCGAGCGCCGGGCGGGGGTGGAAGTTGAGTGCAGAGCCCGCTTCGGCCAGCGTCCAGCCGCTGCTCGGCACGCGGTACAGCGTGTCGCCGACTGCCACGGCCAGGCAATCCAGGCTCTCGCCCCAGGCGACCCGTTCGACCCGGCCCTTCAGGATCCCGCCTTCGAGCGTCAGGTGATCGGCCCGGGCGAGGCCGGCCGGCCCTTCGGCCAGCGGCAGTCCGGCCTTGGCGAGCAGGCGGTTCGCGCCCATCGTCTCGGCCACCGGTAGCGGCACCGCCAGACTGCCGAGCAGCCGCAGCGCCTCGCCCTGTTCGGCAGCGGACAGGCCAAACCCGCCCTGGTCCTCGCTGAGCAGCGCCAGCGGCAGGCCCATTTCCTCGATCTCGGCCCACAACGGCGCATTCCACTGTCCATCGCGCGCCTGTGCCTGCGCCGCGCTGTCAAGCGACCGCTCGAACAGGCGCTGGATCATTTCTGCAAGCATCGGCTGCCGCGCGCTCCCGTGGTGAAATTGGTGCCGGCTAGAGGATTCGAACCCCTGGCCCCCTGATTACAAATCAGGTGCTCTACCAACTGAGCTAAGCCGGCAACGTGGTCTTATGTGCAGGCGTCCTTAGCCTCAGGTGGCGCCGAAGGTCCAGCCCTCGCGTTGCGCCAGTTCGGGGGTGAGCAGCGGCGGGGTCCAGAGTGCCGGGTCATGCGCCACGCTGCGCAGCCACGCGGCGGCGAGCATTGCATCAGAGACGTGATCGCTTAGCGGGCCGCTACCGCGCGCGGGCTTGCTGCCCAGCTGGGCCAGGGCCAGATCGAGCTCGCCCCAATCCCGGACCTTTGACCGCGCCGCGGTTCGCCCCGCGGCGATCGCGGCCAGGGTGGTGTAGATCTCGACCAGCACCGAACCGCGCGGCGGCAGGGGATCGAACGGCCAGATCGCGTGAACGCTGCTCAGCCGGTGCAGGAGCCGCATCCCGGCCAGGCTGCCCTTGCCGACCTGCGCCGCCCCGACCAGATTGTAATTGCTGTAGGGGCGGCACCCAGCCCGGGCCTGGCCGTGCTCGGTTTCGCGGAACCGCCCGCGCCCGCCCCCGAAATCCGCTCCTTCGCGCCCGCCATGACGGCGGAAATGCGGGGCGAGGGCCGGGTGATCGGCAAAAGTGGTAGCGCCCAGATGCGGTTCGTCACTGCAGATCTCTTCGACCGTGGCCCACAGCCTTCGCGCATCGGGCGGACTGTCCGCCCAGCCGGGAAAATACCCACCGCGATCCTCGAAGGCGAAGGCCATGCTCATATCGAACCCGACGAGTGTGTCGGCAGGCAAGCGCTCGGTCAGCCAGTCGAGTACCTCGCCCCGCGACCAGCGGTGGCCGGGCCGGACCAGTTGCGGCGCATCGTCACCGGCCGCGCAGAGCGCCACGGCAATCCCGGCATGCCGCTCCCCCGCCGCCCCCGACCAGTCGATCGCGGCGAAATGCCGAAAGCGCGAAGGATTCACTGGATTCACCCTAAGCACCTAAGGCGTTGGTGCGCCGTTCGAGCGACCGTAAGCGCTGCGGCTATCGATGATTCGCATGATGCCCTGTTTGAACAGCGGCGCGCCGAAGTTAATCAGAAGCCCTACAGGCAGGTTCATCATCCTGAGGTAAGTCAGCAGTTGCTTGCTGTGGACCGGTGACAGCTTTTCCAAAGACTTGATCTCGACAACAAGTCGGCCTTCGACGAGCAGGTCGATCCGGAAGGCGTTTTCGATGCGGATGCGGCCATAGTTTGCTGACAGCGCAAGCTGCTGCTCAACGTGCAGGCCCTCATCGCGAAGTGACCCAGCCAGAAATGCCTCGTACGCACTTTCCAACAATCCCGGTCCGATCGCTTCGTGCAAACGAAATCCATGGTCGATCGCCTTGGAAACCAGCTGTTCAAATTCGGCGTCCTGCCCCGTCACGCAATCCTCTTTGGTTCTTTGGGTGACCTGATTCTAAGCATCCCCGCGCCGCTCGGCCCGCTTCTTGTCCCACCATTCGAGACGCTTCAAGACCTCGCGCTCGAACCCGCGTTCGACCGGCTTGTAGTATTCCTGCGGCGCCATCTCTTCCGGCCAGTAATTGTCGCCCGAAAAGCCGTCTTCGGCGTCGTGATCGTAGGCATAGCCTGCGCCATAACCGATATCCTTCATCAGCTTGGTCGGGGCGTTGAGGATGTTAGCCGGGGGCGAAAGGCTGCCGGTGTCCTTCGCGCTTTTCCAGGCCGCCTTCTGCGCGACATAGGCCGCGTTCGATTTGGGCGCGGTGGCGAGGTAGAGGCAGGCCTGGACGATCGCCAGCTCACCCTCGGGACTGCCTAGGAACTGGTAGGCGTCCTTGGCGGCGAGGCACTGGACCAGCGCTTGCGGGTCGGCGAGGCCAATATCCTCGCTGGCGAAGCGGACCAGCCGGCGCAGCACGTAAAGCGGCTCTTCCCCGGCGGTCAGCATCCGCGCCATGTAGTAAAGGCTCGCCTGCGGGTCCGACCCGCGCAACGCCTTGTGCAGCGCCGAGATCAGGTTGTAGTGCCCGTCGCGGTCCTTGTCATAGACCGCGACCCGGCGCTGGAGGAACTTGCCCAGCGCCGCCGGATCGAGCGGCTCGGCGATCTGTGCATTGTAGAGCGTTTCGGCCTGGTTGAGCAGGAACCGCCCGTCGCCATCGGCGCTCGCAACCAGCGCCGCGCGCGCTTCGGCGGTTAGCGGCAGCGGGCCTTCGAGCTCCTCTCCCCGCGCGAGCAGCGTTTCGAGCGCCGCGGCATCGAGCCGGTGCAGGATCAGCACCTGCGCGCGCGAGAGCAACGCGGCGTTGAGCGCGAAGCTGGGGTTTTCGGTCGTTGCCCCGACCAGCGTCACCGTGCCGCGCTCGACGAACGGCAGGAACCCGTCCTGCTGGGCCCGGTTGAAGCGGTGGATCTCGTCCACGAACAGCAGCGTCCGCTGTCCGGCCTTCGCGGCCAGTTCGGCCTCGGCGAAAGCTTTCTTGAGGTCGGCCACGCCGGAAAAGACCGCGCTGACCGAGATGAACCGCATGCCCACGCTATCGGCCAGCAGCCGCGCGATGCTGGTCTTGCCGGTGCCGGGCGGTCCCCACAGGATCATGCTGGAAAGCTTGCCCGCGGCGACCATCCGCCCGATCGCGCCTTCGGGCCCGGTCAGGTGCTCCTGGCCGATCACCTCGGTCAGTGCGGCTGGACGCAGACGGTCGGCCAGCGGCGCGTCTTCGCTTGAAATGTCGGGTGCTGCCGGGGGCAGGTCGTCGGGAAACAGGCCGCTCATCGATTCGCATTAGCCGCTGCGCCGCGAATTTGCATCGATTCGCGAAGCCAGCTAACCTGGTTGCACCAGTAACCAACTGGAGGAGGGGAAAATGGAAGCCAATGCAACTGGCAAACTACCCGTCAGCTTCTGGGTCATCGCAGTCCTGGGGCTGCTGTGGAACTGCTTCGGGGCCTATCTTTACCTGATGGCGCGGCTCGATCCGCAAACGGCGCTGGCCGGGGTCGATCCGGCGATGCGCGACTATGTCGCCAACCAGCCGATCTGGGCCAACATCGGTTACGGTCTCGGGATCTGGGGCTCGTTCTTCGGCTCGGTCGCGATGGTGCTGCGGTCGCGCCACGCCGTGGTGCTGTTTCTGGCCTCGCTGATCGGCGCGGCGATCAGTCACCTGGGGCAGGCCATGGCCGGGGTGATCCCGATCGGCCTGGCGGTGATGATCATGGCGGTGATCGCGTTCCTGTGGTGGTATTGCCGCCGCAGCGCCGAACAGGGATTGCTGCGCTAGATTAGCCCTGCGCCCTTCTGCCGGATCAGGCGGAGGTAGGTGTCGGCGACGACCTGGTTGATCTGGTCCCAGGCGAAGGCCTCACTGCGCTTTTCGCCAGCTTGGCCGTGCTTCGCCCGCAAGTCCGGGTCTTCGATATAGGCCTTGAGCGCCTCGGCGAACTGGTGGACCGCGCCGGGGCGGATCAGACGGCCGGTGCGGCCGTTTTCGACCAGGTTCGCGCTGCCGGTTGCCGCTGCTGCGACCACCGGCAAGCCGCAGGCCATCGCCTCGAGGCTGACATTGCCGAAGGTTTCGGTGGTCGAGGGGAAAAACAGCACATCCATCGAGGCGACCGCCTTGCCCAGGTCCTGGCCTGACATGAACCCGGCGAATACCGCCTGGGGCAAGCGCGATTCGAGCCAGCTGCGAGCCGGTCCGTCGCCGACGATCAGGGTGCGGTGGACCACGCCGCGGCGGCGCAGTTCGTCGATCGCATCGGAAAAGACGTCGAGGCCCTTTTCCATCACCAGCCGGCTGTGGAACCCGACCACGACCTCGTCGTCGCCGATCCCGAGTGAGCGGCGCCAGGCCAGGTCGCGCAAGCCCGGATGGAAGATCTCGCGATCGACCCCGCGTGACCAGATGTCGATATCGTAATTCATCCGCTGGTCGCGCAGGACCTGGGCAAAGCTCTCCGACGGGGCAACCAGCGCGTCACAGCGGCGATAGAACCGGCGGAGCAAGGTGACGACGATCGGCTCGAACCAGGCCATGTTGTAATAGCGGAAGTAGGTCTCGAACCGGGTGTGGACCGAAGCGAGGATCGGCAGACGCTGTTTGCGCGCCCAGTTGACCGCGCGGTGGCCGCTGAGGTCGGGGGCCGAGACGTGAACGACGTTGGGCTTGAACGCCGCCAGATCGCGGCGGATCCTGCGGTTGACCCCGCCCGACAGGCGATATTCGGGCCGCCCGGGGATCGGGATCGAGGGCAGGCTGATCAGCTCTCCGGCCGGTTCGAAAGCCGGGGTATCGGTGGTCGGGGCATAGACCCGAACCTGCGCGCCCTGGCGCAGCAGGTATTCGACCAGCCGGTTCAGTGCCTGGTTGGCTCCGTCGCGGACGTAATTGTAGTTGCCGCTGAACAGCGCGATCCTGAGATCCGTGGTCTCCATCGCCGCGCCTTAGCGGATCGCCCGGCGCGTGGCCAGCACCTCGCCGGGACCAGTCGTGCAACTTTATTGCCGAACTGCGTGCTTTTATATGCAACATTTTCGCTGCGTCGTTCGTTGTCCCCGGGCAATCCATGAGGAACCACGCAATGACCAAGAATTTCCTGACCTTACCCCTGATCGCGGCCGCGATGATCGCCACCCCGGCCCTGGCGCAGGACCGCGATGAGCACTTCGACGGCGTTTACGTCGGCATTTCCGGCGGCCTCGCCACGCCGTCGGAGCGCAAGGATGTCAATCCGGTCCAGTTCGATACCAACCGCGACGGCGCCTATGGCGATACCGTCAACACCAGCACCGGTGCCAATGCTTTCAGCCCGGGCTTCTGCCCCGGCGTGGCTTCGGGCGCGACCTTCGGCGACTGCGCCGGTGACAAGGACGATATCGAATACGCCGCGCGGATCGGCTATGACATGCGGATGGGCAATGTCGTGCTCGGCGGCCTGGTCGAAGGCAGCAAGCCCGAACTGTTCGACGGTGCCTCGGCCTACAGCACCACTCCGGCCGGCTATCACCTTGGCCGGGAGCTCGACTACGCCGTCTCGGCCCGGGCCCGGCTTGGCTATACCCCCGGCGGCGGCGCGCTGTTCTATGTCACGGGCGGCGGCAGCTATGCCAAGGTCAAGCACACGTTTTCGACCACCAACACCGCCAACAGCTTTACCCCGTCCAGCGACGGCGACATGATCTGGGGCTGGCAGGCCGGTGGCGGCGCCGAAGTGATGATCAGCCAGAACCTGTCGCTTGGGTTGGAATATCTCTACAACCGTTACACCGACGACAAGTACTTCGTTGCGGTCGGTCCGGGCACCGCACCGGCCACCAATCCGTTCCTGCTCAACGGTGGCGGCACCAACCTGCGCCAGGATCCACGGCTGGAATTCCATGCCGTGCGTGCGACGCTCGGCCTGCGCTTCTAAACAAGGTTGAAATCAATTCGGGCCGCTGCACGGGGTGTGGCGGCCCTAATTGTGTCAGTGCAAATAAGTCGCTGACAAATCCGTGACTTCGGTTTGACACGGTAAGTGCCGCTATGTACCTGCCGGAACGATGGCCGAGGCACCTACACAGTCCGATTACTGGGGCACGTATTACGGGAAAAAGGAGGCTCCGGTCCTCCCTTCTCAATTTGCGCTGTTCGTCGCCAATGAGATTGCCACCGGGGAATTGCCCCCGGTCGGCACGATTTTCGATATCGGCTGCGGCAATGGCCGGGATGCGTTGTTCTTTCTGCAGCTTGGTTATCAGGTCCGGGGCCTCGATGCGTCTGCTGCCGGGATTGCGGCCTGTCGCCAGCGGCTCGACCAGTCCGGGCCGGAGCTGGCCGGGCGCGGGGCGTTCATTGCCGGTCCGGCCGATGCGGCGCAATCGTGGGCCGAGTTGGCTCAATCTGTCGGCAGCGACGGCGTGCTGGTCTATGCCCGGTTCTTTTTCCACGCGATCGATGAAGAGGCCGAGCGGGCCGTTCTGGATCACGCCGCTACCTTGATCAGGGCGCGCGGCGGGGCGTTCTGCGCAGAGTTTCGCACCCCGGCCGATCGCGACGCGGCCAAGGTCACCCCCGAGCACTATCGCCGCTTCATCGACCTAGACGGCTTTGTGGATCGCGTTGCAGCGAGCGGACTCACGCCGCTGTGGCGGGCCGAGGGGCGCGGGATGGCGAAATACCGCCAGGACGACGCGCATGTCGCCCGGCTGATCGCGGTGTCATGACGACCTATATCGACGGTCAGGCGAGTGAGAGCCTGCAGCGACTGCAGCGGGTGCTGGCGCGGGTGACCGCGCAATTGTTCGACTGGTGCCGCGACCATGACCTGACCATGGTACTGGTCGCAGGATCGGCGCTTGGGGCAGAGCGCCACGGCGATTTCGTGCCGTGGGACGATGATATCGATATCGGCATGACCCGCGCCGATTTCGACCGGTTCATCGACCTGTTCCAGACCCAGCCGGTTCCGGGGATGGCCTTGCAATCGTGGCAGACCGAGGCCGAATACCCCTACAGTTTCGCCAAGGTCCGGCTCGACGGAACCCGGATCAGCGAAACCGATTTCGCGGATAAGGATTTTCACCCCGGTATCTTCGTCGACATCTTTCCGTTCGACGATGTGCCTGCAAATCCCGTGCTCGAGCGACTGCAGCGCTATGGCACCGGGCTGCTCAATCTGTTTATCGAGCGGCCCGAACTCGACGATCCGCATGGGATCTTCTCACCCAAGCGCAAGGCCGCGCGGCTGCTGGTGCGGCGGCTTGCGCCGGTCCTGCCCCCGCCGCGCTGGTTCGCGCGTTGGCGCGACAGCTTTCTGCGGATGCGCGGTGCCGACAAAAGCGGTCTGATCGATTGCCTCGGGATGTTCGGCACCAATGCCAGCCACCGCACCCGCGTTCCGGCGAGCGTGATCTTCCCGCCGGTCCCGGGCAGGCTCGGGCCGTTCGAGCTGCTGATCCCGGCCGAGACCGACGAGGTCACGCGGCTGATCCTCGACATCTACAAGGATTTCGGCTTCGAGGACGTGAAGATCAAGTTCTCGGACCGGCCCCCGAAGCGGGTGGGCGATGACGCCGTCTGGGACAAGGCCGAATCGGCCCTGAAGGCGGCCGCCACTGCCGCCGGCATCGGCCAGCTCGCCATAGATATGGCGCTGATCCAGCCAGGCCATCGGGCGCAGGCGCGCGGCTTCGGCTGCGGTGAGGATGCGTCCGTCCCGCTGAGTAGCCGCGATGATGGCTTGTGCGCGGGCTGTTAGTGCCGGCTCGTCGCCCATGAAGCGCACGAGCAGCCGGGGACGCCCGCCGGTGCCTATCAATTCCAGCGCTTCCACTTCCCACGGCTGGCCGGAGAGGAAGCACATTCGCTCCACGGCATCG
>CALCQB010000120.1 GCA_937897535.1 uncultured Novosphingobium sp.
TCTGGAACCCGACCATGTTCCACAGCGTGCCGAGCTTGTTGTCCTGGCGCAGCTGCACCACAGCATAGGGCCAGCGACCGGCGGGAAATTCGGGGGTCGCCTCGTGCGGATTGTCGAGCCCGACCGGCTTCATCGGGCCATAGCGCAGGGTATCGATCCCGCGCGCCGCCATCACCTCGATCGGCATGCAGCCTTCGAAGTAGGGCGTATTGGCTTCCCACTCGCGGAATTCGGTCTTTTCCCCGTCGAGTAGGCCCTGGTGGAAGGCGAGATACTGCTCCCGGTTCATCGGGCAATTGATGTAGTCCTTGCCGCCCTTGTCCCACCGCGCCGCCATCCAGGCGACGTCCATGTTGACGCTGTCGCGGTGAACGATCGGCGCGATTGCGTCGAAGAAGGCGAGACTGTCGGCTCCGGTCGCCTGGCCGATGCTGTCCGCGAGCGATGCCGCGGTGAGCGGCCCGGTCGCGACGATGGTCAAGCCGGCTTCGGGCAAGCGGTCGATCCGCTCGCGGACCACATCCAGCGAAGGCAGCGTGGACAGCCGCTTTTCGACCTCGGAGGAAAAGACCTCCCGATCGACCGCCAGCGCCGATCCAGCCGGAACCTTGGCGACCTCCGCCGCAGCCATGATCAACGAATCGAGTCCGCGCATTTCGTGGTGGAGCAGGCCGACCGCGTTGTTCTCGTGGTCGTCGGAGCGGAACGAGTTCGAGCAGACCAGCTCGGCCAGCCCGTCACCCTGATGCGCCGGGGTGGTATCGCCGCCGCCGCGCATCTCTGACAGGCGCACCTTGATGCCGCGGCGGGCGAGCTGCCAGGCTGCCTCGCTCCCGGCCATGCCGCCGCCGATTATGTGAACATCGTATGCCATTGCGCTGCGCCTAGCCTTGCGCGCGGCAAATGGAAACGCCAAGCAGCAGCCAAGAGGGGAATTGCCCATGCCTAAACGTGCATTGGTCGAAAAGCGACCATGGCTGCTGGCCAGCCTGATTGCCGGGATCAGCTTCTATTTCGTGCGGCACGGCCAGGTCCCGGGGCTGTATCTGATGGCTTGGAAAGGCGCGGGCGTCGCGCTGCTCGCCGCCTATGCTCTCGCGCGGCATAAGGGGACCGATTCGCGCCAGATTGCTTTGGTGATGGTCTTCGGCGCGCTGGGCGACGTTCTGATCGAGGTCGCGCTGACCTGGGGTGCAGCGGCGTTCCTGATCGGTCACCTTATCGCGATCCATCTCTATGTCCGCCATCACCGGACCGTGCTGACCCCCAGCCAGAAGCTGGCGGGCTGGACGTTCGTGCTGCTGATCCCGCTGATCGCCTTTTTCTTGCCGGCCGATCGTTCCGCCGCACCGGGGGTCGCGCTCTACGCGCTGGGGCTGGGCGCGATGACCGCGGCGGCCTGGTCGAGCAGCTTTCCGCGCTATCGGGCCGGGATCGGGGCGGTGCTGTTTGCGGTGTCGGACCTGCTGATCTTTGCGCGGATGGGGCCGCTTGCCGACAGTCCGTTGCCCGATCTGTTGATCTGGCCACTGTACTATTTTGGCCAGTTCCTGATCTGCACCGGGGTTGTGGGTGAACTCCACATGCGAAGTCGCGCAACCACCTAGTCACACCAAGCGTTCGTGTTCCGGCAGTTTGGCAGGACACACCATGGACCTTCTCTTCTACGACGCGAACGGGCACGATCGCCGACTTGATCCAGAGGAATTGGCTCAGGCCCAGCTTGGCGAAACCAGTTTGCTCTGGTTGAACGGCGACCCAACCGAACTGCGCAAGCTGGTCGTCCCTGCGCCGCTGCGTGAAGCCCTGGACTGCGCGGCTGATCCGCTAAGCGGAGCAAAGGTTCATAACGAATTCTACCGCTTTGCGGTCCCTGTGCTCCCCAGCGCGGGCGAAGCGAACAGTGTCGAACTGGTCCTGCTAGTCGGGCAGGATTGGCTGATTTCGATGGGGCCGTCCGACGCGGTCGACTTCGCCGAGGTCATCGAGCGTGATGCCGGGGAGACGATGAAGGGCAAGCTGTCTGGCACGACCCTTGCCGCTGCACTGCTCGCGGAGCATTTTGCGCGCTTTCACCGCCACATCGCGGCGGTCGATAGCGAAATCGATCGGGTCGAACAGCGGGCGTTGACCGGGCGGGAGGGGCGCAATGTCCTGCAGGTCCTGACCGTGCTGCGCCGCCGCACCGCGCGGATGCGGCAAGTTCTGAGCGATCTTCGCCCAATCATGGCGGCGTTGACCCGCCCCGATTTCCTCCCTGCGCTCACCCCTGAAGACCGCGAACACATTCTCCATCTTGAAGCAACTTTCGAGCGGCTGTCCGACGAGATCGTGCGGCTGCGCGAGACGGTGGTGGGGAGCTTCGAGCTCTATTCCACCCAGATCGCCCAGAACACCAACCGCTTGCTCAAAGCCCTGACAATCCTGACCTTCGGGATCGGTCTGATCGGGGCAGGGGCCGGCATCATGGGAATGAATTTCAAGCTTGCCTGGTTCGATCAGGGCGTAAAAGCGTTTGTTCCGGTGGTTCTGGCCATGGCCTCGTTGTTCGGGCTTACCGTAGTCGTGGCGCTGCTTGCCTATCGTCGCGACTAGGCGTTTGCGTGAAACGCGACGGCGCGCAGGCCGAGTTCTGACCGGTCAGCCCTGCCACGCCGCAATAGTGGTGCGGTGCAGTTCGCGGCGATGGCCTTCGTAGCCGCCGGTCGCCTTGTGCAGGACCGAGCGGTTGTCCCACATCACCAGCATGCCGGGTTCCCAACGGTGGCGATAAACGAAGCGCTCATCGCTTTGCCAGGCCTGCAGTTCCGCCAGCAGCGCGAAGCCTTCGGCCTGCGCCATGCCTTCGATCCCGATGATATAGCCGAGCGTCGAATAGAACCCGCGCCGCCCGGTTTCGGGGTGGGCCGGGACCAGCGGATGAGTCTGGGTGGCCATGGCCGCTTCGCTTGGGCGGATGTCCATCGAGCGACCCTTATCCTTGGTGCCGTAGCTGCCGTCAGGGGCATAGGCGAGCCGGGCGGAATGAACCGCGATCAGCTCGGCAAGTTCGGCCTGCCGCGCCGGGGGCAGGGCTTCCCAGGCCAGGTGCTGGTTGGCGTAGAGCGTGTCGCCGCCGTGCGGAGGGATATCCACCGCATTCAGGCAGGTTCCCGACGGTGGCCGGGCCTGAAAGCTCCAGTCGGTGTGCCAGTTTTCGGCAAACAGCGGCGATTGTTCGTCGGCCTCGCGGCGGATCGCGGCGATGTGCGAGCGACCCGGCAACGGGGCGAAGAACGGGTCGTCGCCAAAATCGCCGAAGCAGAGCGTGAACCGCTCGAGCTGGTCGTCATCGAGATGCTGGCCGGGGAAAGCCAACACGTGATGCTGAAGCCACGCCGCGCGGATTTCGACAATTGTCGGCGGGTCAAGCGGCGCCCTGAGGTCGACCCCCGTGACGCGTGCCCCGCACGCCTCGCCCGAGGGTTCGACCCGCAGCGGCATCAGTCTTCCCCGCCCTCGGCCGGAGCGGGTGCATCGCCGCCCGCTTCGTCATCGCCTTCATCGCCGCCATCGTCAGCCAGGCGCACCGCCGAGACGACGAGTTCCTGGTCGGCGACGTTGAACAACCGCACACCCGCCGAGCCGCGCCCGATCACCCGCAGGCTTTCCAGCGGCAGGCGGATCAACTTGGCCTGATCGGTTACCAGCATCAGCTGATCGGCCCGGTCCGAGGGGAAGCTGGCCACAACCCGGCCGTTGCGCGCTATGTTGTCGATATTGGTGATGCCTTGGCCGCCGCGCCCGGTTCGGCGATATTCGTAGGCCGAGCTCAGCTTGCCATAGCCGTTGGCACAGACCGTCAGGATGAACTGCTCGCGCGTCGCCAGTTCGGCCATCCGCTCGGGCGAGAGCGAGGGATCGCCTTCCTTCTCGCCCTTCCACGGCGCGTACTTGACGTATTCCTCGCGCTCT
>CALCQB010000121.1 GCA_937897535.1 uncultured Novosphingobium sp.
CCGCGGCCAACCTTGTTACCATGCCGCACCGCAGCCACGAATGGCCCGATACGCTGGCGCAATTGCAGCTGGCCTTTGCCGATCAGCAGCACTTCGCGGTGCACGGCCCGGTGCCACCCACTTTTGGCGATGAAGGCGCGGCCAATCACATGCGGATGGGCACCGGCCACGACGCAGCGGGGATCGAGATCTTCGTTTATGGCAAGAGCGGTGGGCCCTTCCCCGCGCGCCAGCACGAACAGGCCAGCCGCGCGGTGGCCCGGCTCCACGGCCTCGACCCTGCCCGCACCTTGTTCGTCGAGCAGAACCCCGCTGCGATTGCCGCCGGGGCCTTCCACAATGACGTGGTGGCAGTCGCTAACGAGCGGGTGCTGTTCACCCACGAGTTGGCCTTTGCCGACCCCGAGGGCACCTATGCCGCGATCCGCAATCTGCTGCCCGAGGCGGAGATCGTGATCGTCCCGGCCGATGCGGTCAGCTTGGCCGATGCGATCAAGTCCTACCTGTTCAACGCCCAGCTGCTGACCTTGCCCGGCGGCGAACAGGCGCTGGTGATCCCGACCGAGGCGTGGGAGCACGGCCGGGTCCGCACTTGGCTCGACGGCATGCTCGCCGCGAACGGGCCGATCCGCCGGGTCCTGCCGGTCGATGTCCGCCAGTCGATGGCCAATGGCGGCGGTCCGGCCTGCCTGCGGCTGCGGGTCGTGGCCGATCCCGCGACCGTTGATCCGCGCTTCCTGCTCGACGAGGGCAAGGCAGCGCAGATCGAGGATGTGATTGCAAGACACTGGCCGGAAACGATTTCACCGGCAGAAGTTGGTACCGCGGCGCTGGCCGAGAAGGTGATCGCCGCCCGGTTGGCCCTGCTTGGTGCGCTCGATCTGGACGAGCTGGCCGGGTAACACTTGCCGGCCGGCCCTGTGCCGTGTCGGGACGCTTTACAAACCAGCCTTGCGTTAACCACCCCCTTGCGCAGAAACCTGCGCTTGGCATGATGGTTGCTGTGATTCCCGTTAACTGTTGAAGGGTCAGCGATGTTTGGCAAGGTCCGCCGCCTGTTTATGATCAAGACGCCGTTCGAGGCGTACCTGATCATCTATGCCCTCGCGCTGGGCGCGGTCGAGCGCGGGTCGATCTACATCCAGCGCTTTCCGGGGTTTGGCGGCAAGCTCCTGTTCCTGGCCTGCACCGGCGCGGTGTTCATGGCCGGCGGCAAGATCCTCGATTGCCTGAAGCACGAGCAGCGGATCAAGGACAAGCCCGAGACGGTGTTCTGATCAGGCCAGCAGCCAGTCATTGCTGAAATGGCTCAGGCCGGAGCGAGAATGGTCATGAGCGAGAACCGGAGCGCAGCGTACTTCAGTACGTGAGCACCGGAAGCGCAGCGAGTGGCCGTTCGCAGCCCGGCATGGGGCATTTCAGCAATGACTGGAGTGGGGGTTTCTGTTGCCACGTACCCCCGGACGCCTGGTTTCCGATTCTGTTACCCGGTTCGGTCCGAACCGTGCTTTCGCTTTGTAAGATCAGGCCGTTAGGCCGTCAGGTTACGCGGCGAGAGCAAGTGCTTCGTTGTCGTTGGCACTTGTGCGTTTTGAGCCTTTAACGGGTTACTCAGCCCGGGCAAAAACTGCGTTTTTCAACACACGTCGATCCTAGTTCGGCCCCGTCATTTCCCCTGCCGTGGCAAGGGAGGTGGTGGAGCCGCCGGGTACCGCCCCCGGGTCCGCTGTGCCTATTGCACGCAACAATTTATCGCCATAGCCGGGCGAACCCGGCACCGATCAATATAGGTGCAAACCGGCAAATGAAAAGGGCGGAAGCCGCGTCGCAGCCCCCGCCCCTCAAATTCGTGTTTGAAATCGGCTATTTCTTCAGCGAATCCCGGATCTCGGTCAGCAGGTCGACCTCGGTCGGTCCAGCGGCCGGCGCGGGTGGTGGCATCACCTTGTTGGCCTGGCGCACGATCAGGAAGATTACGAAGGCCAGGATCAGGAAGTTGATGACCGCGGTGATGAAGCTGCCCCAGGCCAGGACATTGGCCCCGGCTTCCTTGGCGGCGGCGAGCGGGGTGCCGGCCGCGACATCGCCGCTCAGCACGGTGTACTTGTTGGAAAAGTCGACATCGCCGACCACCGCGCCAATCACCGGCATGATCAGGTCGTCGGTCAGCGACGAAACGATCTTGCCGAAAGCCGCGCCGATGATCACGCCGACCGCCAGGTCGAGCACGTTGCCGCGCGCGATGAATGCCTTGAATTCCCCAAACATATTGCGTCCCCTCGCTTGGTTTTGTCGAGGTGGCGGAACCTGCCACGCGATCGGCGCGACTGCAATCGTTATCCGTCCGGTTTCGCTTGAACGCGCGCGGCGTATTACTACATTAAGCCAGCCCGCAGCTGGCGGGCGCCAACAAGGATTGACGCCGATGTCGACTTCGTTTGACCGCTTTGGGACCTTTGGCCGCTTCGCGCTGGTATCCGTGGCTGCTGCCGCCGTCGCCGGCTGCGGGATCAATTCCGTGCCGACTGCCGAGGAACAGGCCAAGGCCAAGTGGGCCGACGTCCAGGCCGCGTTCCAGGAACGCGCCAACCTGGTCCCCAACCTCGCCGCCGTCGCCAAGGGCGCGGCCGAGCAGGAAAAGGCCATTCTGACCGGCGTGGTCGAGGCCCGGGCCAAGGCGACCAGCATTCAGGTCAGCGCTGACGACCTCTCCGATCCGGCCAAGATGAAGGCCTTCCAGGACGCCCAGAACCAGTTTACCGGCAGTCTTGGCCGCCTGTTGGCGAGCGTCGAGGCCTATCCCGACCTCAAGAGCATCACCAACTACCAGATGCTGCAGAGCCAGCTTGAGGGCCAGGAAAACCGTATCCGGATTTCGATCCGCGACTACAACGAGGCGGTCCGGGCCTATAACACCACGATCCGGACCTTCCCCGACGCGATCGGCGCCAAGGTGATCTACGGGGCCAAGCCGATGGTCCCCTATGAGGCGACGACGCCGGGCGCGGAAGTGGCCCCCAGCCTCGAAGGAAAGATGTAGGGCAAGGGCGCGGCCATGCTCGGCGATACCGGGCAAGGCCCGATCAGCGATGGCAGCGGTCCGGGGCGGTTACTCGCCGTGGCCGCTGCGGTCGCGCTGGTCGTGGGCGGCGGCTATTACGCGGTCTATGGGCCGGACGGGCTGACCTTCGCAACGCCGCAGGTGATGCAGTCGGCGGCACCTGTCGCTGCTGCCCCGCCCCTGCCCGCGGTTTCTGCCGCTCCGCCCATGGTTCGGCCGAGCCTGCGCCCGACCTATGTCTATGACCAGGCCGATGTCCTGTCGGACGAGGCCGCAGCCAACCTCGACACGCTGCTGGGGGGCCTGCACACCCGCGCGGGGCCGGAACTGGTTGTGATGACCGTACCGAGCCTGGGCGGCGCCGCGATCGACGTGTTTGCCCGCAAGGTCGCCAACCAGTGGGGCTTTGGCGATGCAGCCCGCAACGACGGCGTGTTGCTGCTGATTGCTCCGAACGAAAAACAGGTCCGGATCGAGGTCGGCACGGGGCTTGAAAGCAGCCTGACCAACGCCGATTGCCAACGGATCATCGATCAGGCGATGCTGCCCTTGTTCCGCAAGGGCCAGACCGAGCGCGCGACCGTCGCTGGCGCGCTGGCACTGACCAGAGAGCTTGCCGCCCATCCCACCCTTTCACCGCAGGTGCGCTGATCATGGCTGCCTTCCGCAACTTCCTGCTCGCCCTGCTCGCCGTGCTGCTGCTGCCCGCAGCTGCCCTGGCGCAGACCTTTCCGGCGCTGTCGGGCCGGGTGGTCGATGAGGCGAATATCATCCCGGCCGATGTCGAGGCGCGGCTGACCGACAAGCTCGCCGGGCTAGAGCAACAGTCGCAGCGCCAGCTGGTGGTGGTGACGCTGCCGAGCCTGCAGGGCTATGAGATTTCCGACTACGGCTATCAACTTGGCCGGACCTGGGGCCTGGGCGACAAGGTCCGCAACGACGGCGCAATCCTGATTGTGGCCCCGAACGAGCGCAAGCTGCGGATCGAGGTTGGTTATGGCCTTGAGCCAGTGCTGACCGACGGCCTCTCCAGCCTGATCATCAACCAGCAGATCGTGCCGAAGTTCAAGGCCGGTGACATGCCCGGCGGGATCGAGGCCGGGACCGACGCGATCATCAAGCAGCTGACCCTGCCGGCCGATCAGGCCCAGCAGATCGCGGCGCAGGCGGCCAAGCCAGTCAAGCAGGACGGCATTCCGTTCGGCATGGTCATATGGCTGATCTTCCTGTTCCTGTTCTTCATCCTGCCTATCATCCGCCGGGTCCGGGGCGGCAGGCGCTATGGCGGCAGCGGGCTTGGCCCGGTGATCGTCTGGGAAGTGCTCAACGCGGCTGCGCGCAGCTCGGGCGGATCGGGCGGCGGGAGCAGCTGGGGCGGCGGTGGCGGCGGCGGCTTCAGCGGCGGGGGCGGCAGCTTCGGCGGCGGCGGCTCCTCGGGCAGCTGGTAGGAGACGCACGATGGCTCATCCCCCCCTTCACCTCAGCGAAGCCGACGGCGCGGCGATCAGCACGGCGGTCGCCGCCGCCGAAGAGCGCAGCGCGGGCGAAATCGTCACGATCGTCGCCGGCGAATCCAATTCCTTCCACGATGTCGCGCTGCTGTGGTCGGCCTTTGTCGCCTTCGCCGCGCTGACCGTGCTGGCGCTGTTCCCCGATTTCTATCTCGCCAAGATCGACTGGGCACTCGGCAACTGGGCCAGCGAATGGTCGGCGCAGCATGTCTTCACCCTGGCCTTGTTCGCCGCGACGGTGAAGTTTCTGGCGATGTGGCTGCTGCAACTGTGGCGGCCGCTGCGGATGGCGCTGGTCCCGGCCCCGCTCAAGCACGCCCGGGTCCGCGACCGCGCGGTGCGCTATTTCAAGGTCGGGGCCGAGCGCCGGACCCACGGCCGCACCGGGATTCTGATCTACCTCAGCCTGGCCGAACACCGC
>CALCQB010000122.1 GCA_937897535.1 uncultured Novosphingobium sp.
GCTGGCCGTCAGCCGCACCCGGGTTGCGCAGCGCGCTTTCCAGGAACGAACCGAACACGTTGCCCACGCCGATGGCGGCCATACCGGCGCCGATGGCAGCGAGACCAGCACCGATCAGCTTTGCGCTTGCAGGTTCCATGATAAAACTCCTTTTTCTCGATAATCTAGATGGTTGAACAAATAACTTAGTGAAGGTTCTCAGCATCGTTGAGGTACAACGACGTCAGCAGAGCGAAGACATAGGCCTGGATCCCGGCGACCAGCAGTTCCAGCGCGCAGATCGCGATCATCAGGATGAAGCTGGGCAAGCCGACGACGGTGCCCCACAGCACGCCCGAATTGGCGCTGCCGATCACGAAGCTCGACAGCACTTCAAGCAGCACGTGCCCGGCCATCATCGCCACGAACAGTCGCAGCGCCAGGCTGAACGGGCGGACCAGGAACGAGATCAGCTCGATCACCGGGATCAGCCACAGCAGCCACCACGGGGTGCCGTGCGGCACGAACAGCGAGAAGAAGTGCAGGCCATGCCGCCAGAACCCGACGATCAGCACGATCGAGAACGAAAGAATCGCCAGGAACCCGGTGACCGTGAAGTGGCTGGTCGGGGTGAACGGATGGACGCCGACCAGCATCAAGGGCAGCAGCCCGAGCAGGTTTGCAAACAGGATGAACATGAACAGCGAGAAGATGTAGGGCACATACTTCTTGCCGGCCGGGCCGATGTTGGCGGCCAGCAGGTTGTCGATGAAGCCGGTGAAACCTTCGACTGCCATCTGCCAGCGACCGGGCACCAGCTGGCGCTTCATCCCGCCGAACACGAACAGCGCCAGCGCCACCGTGGTGATCGCCATCCACAGCGCGGAATTGGTGAAGGGGATGGAGTAGCCCGCGATCGACCAGTGATCGGTGCCGAACAACGGCTCGATCGAAAACTGGTGCATGGGATCGACTTTGCCCTGCTCGGCTGCCACGAGTCCTGCCTCTTTCAAAACACTTCGATGCCCCACGCCAGCCTATTCAGGCTTTTGCGAGGCCATCCGGATGATGCTTCTGAAGGCGACGATGATCCCCAGGGCCATCACCACCAGCAGTCCCCAGGGGGCGGTTCCGGCGACCCGGTCGATGACCCAGCCGATGAACGCGCCGCCGCCGATCCCCCCGATCAGTTCGGCGAGGACGCGGCTGCCCATGCGGTAGTTCGCATCGGCCTCTGCGCCCCCGACCGGCTTGTTGCGTTGCTCTTCACGCTCGCGTGCGGCTGTGAGCCGCGCTTCGAGCGCGTCGATCCGCGCATCTTCGCCGATGGATTCTCGGGCGGGTTTCTCGTCGCTCATGCCATGCTCCTTTGTGGGGAAACGAACGGCACATTCACCGGTTGCCCGCCGAGGGCGCCGCCCCCTTAGCAGCCCCGTCCCTCAAGTCAACCGGCACGAAAAAGCCTCTCCGCAGGGGGCTGCGGAGAGGCTGGATTTTCGCGCGAGGGAATGGCGCTTATGGGCAGCGGCTGTCGCGCAGCGCTGCTCCCGCGCCGCGGGTCTGCCAGCTGCCGTCGGGGCCCTGATACTTCTCGCCCGGGCGGGTCTGCGAAATCAGCAGGCAGCCCGAGGTGAAGGCATAGTCTTCGACCGTGGCGTGCTGCTCCGAAGCCTTCTGGGCATAAAGCGCGCGGCGCTTGATGTTGATGTCTTCGGCCAGACGGCGCAGGTCAGCGCTCGGCGTCCCGGGAAAGCCAAGGTAGCCGTCGGTCTTTTCCCCGACCTGACCAGCCGCGCGGGCCGCCGCATAGGCCGGGTCGCGCGCCTGGGCCTGCGCCGAAGCGGTGGAAAGCGCGCCGACGCCGATCACCACCACACCGGCGACCAGCGCCAGCATCGAGGTCTTCAGAACTAGGGGCACAAGCTTCTTTACCATGTCAAATCCTCAAAAAATGCCGGAATTTTCATCGATCGTGTTCTTGGCATCCGCCGCGAGCCGATAGACGACCTCCTGCTTGATGTTGATGTTGAGCTCGATCACGATCGGCTTGTCCGGTGCCTTGACCGAAACGCAGCCGCCGAGCGCGATTCCGCCGCTCATCAACATTGCCAGCGCGGTTGCCCTGCGCCGGCCCGACCGCCGTTTCCCGGATTGGTGTTCCTGCATGGGTTGCAGCTTCGCAAGCCGGGCGCGGTTGGTCAATTCGAGACTGGTCATGGACTGTTCCTGCTGTCTGTACCCTGAATATCGGTCGGTTTGGGGGTCGGTGC
This sequence comes from uncultured Novosphingobium sp., assembly GCA_937897535.1. GTDB lineage: Bacteria > Pseudomonadota > Alphaproteobacteria > Sphingomonadales > Sphingomonadaceae > Novosphingobium. Next base: position 2,250 of record CALCQB010000122.1, read on the forward strand.
GGGGGCAACCGGCAAGGCCGGAGGTTGCTGTGCGGGTACGTTCGGGGGAGCCGGAGTGGCCGGCGCACCGGGCGTTCCCACGGGCCGCCCCTGCGCGTCGATCAGGCCCAGGCTGCGCGGATCGCGGACATAGGCCGGATCGTAGAGCGACTTGAACGAGGTGACGAGCTGATAGAACGGCGCGTTGATATTGATGTTGAACTGGATCGGCAACTGGCCAAGCTGGCGGGTAATGAAGTTCTTCTTGGCTCCCTCACCCTGCCGCACGCCCTCGATCCGCATGTTGGTGACGATGTCGCCATCGATCTCGCCGTCGATTCCGATTTCCATCCGCCGGTAATCCAGGCTGCGCAGCGTCTGGAAAGCAAAGTTGCCCATCGCCGAGAGGTCCTTGTAAGTCAGCTCGCCGACGTAGGAGATGTTGCCTCCCGGCGGGCGCGAGACCAGCAATCCGTTTTCGATCCGGCCGCCGTCCTCGTCAAAGATCAGCGGCAGAGTGCCGTCGAACAGCCCGGTGGCGGAAATGTTGGCCAGTTCGAGCTGGGCGACGAACTTGGCCGCGTTGGCCCCTTCGAGCTTGAGCGTGAAACGCCGGGTTTCGGCATTGCCCAGCACCATCCGGGTCGGAAGCAGCTTGAGCTTGCCGTCGATGAACGGCCACTCCGCCCCGTTGACCACCAGCAACCGGTCTGGATCGAGCTTGAAGGAGAGCGTCCCGTCGAACACCTCGATCCCCGGATTGATCGAGGCGATCGTCAGGCGTTGGTCCGGGGCGGTGATCAGCCCGAGCAGATCGGTAAACTCGACCGTGCCCTTCACGCCCTTGACCGGACCGAAGGCGGCGGCGAAATCGAGCCCGTCGGTGGTGAACTTGCCCGTGCTGGTAACGTTCTGCGGGTTCCAGTCGATCCGTCCGTCACCGGTAACGGTGCCCTTGGCCAGCGCGATCACGCCGCTGGCGAAATAGCTCAGGGTGTCGGGCTGGAGCCGGCCGTCGAACAGGATTCCGGGGACCTTGAGGTCTGCATAACCGATCGCCGAATTGAGATTGTGGACCAACGAAGCATATACCACCTCGCGGTCGCTATTCGGCTCGCGCAGCATCGCTTCGGCGGTGATCACGCTATCGACTAGGTGCAGTGTCGCATCGCGCCCGGTCAGCGGATAGAACCGGCCGGGTTGCAGCCGGTCGCTGACCTTGAGCGTGGCACCAGACAGATCGAGCACACTGCCCGCGAAGCGCAACTGGCCGGTCCCCTCGGTGATTTCGAGCGGAACCGCGAACAGCCGAGCCTCGGCCCCGCTGAACTGGCCGGTCACCACCTTGCCCAGCTTACCGTTGAAAGTCGCCACCTTGATCGTGCTCGGTTTGTCGGCCGGGCCCATCACGATGTCGAGATTGCGCGCGGCCAGCGCGCCCGGCCAGGCCGCGCCGATCGCGCCGCTTTTGAGGCGGACCGGGGTGGTGCCGATCGTCCCGGTCAGATCAAGCCCGGCCGTTCCCGCCGCGATCCGCAAGCCGCGCCCGTCGCTGCGCACGATCGCGCCGCCCGCGCCGGGACACAGTGTCAGACCGCGCTGGCCGAGCTTGAGGCTGCCGATTGTCAGGGTGTCGAAAGTCACCGGGGTACAGCGCCGCCAGACCGCCAGACCACCGCGCTCGGACCAGTTGCCCTCGACCGGCACGGCCAGGCCGCGCACCTCACCGCCCGGCAACGCACCAGAAACCAGGGCCCGCCCTGCAAAGCCGATCTGCCCGCCCGGCAATTGCACGATACGCAGTTCGGGGAAGGCAATGGCACTGGTTCCGGCACGGTATTCCGCCAGCTTCAGGCGCGCTTCCATCCCGCCCGCGCCGCTGCGCTGGGCAACACCCTCCATCTTCGGCAGCCCGGCCCCGCCGGTGACGAATCGTCCCGAAAAGCGCGGCCCGCCCTTCATCCCCAACGACAGCCCGAGGCGGCTGACCCCGACCAGCCGCGCGCCGCTTCCGCCGGTCAGTTCGGCGCTGGGCAACGTGATCTGCGTAATCCCGCCGGTCTGGCGCAGCGTGTAGTCGCCGCGCAGGCTCGATCCGCGCTCCTCGCGGGCCAGCGCGGTCCGCAGCTGCCGCGCCAGCGGGGCGAGCAGCGTCCCCTCGCCCGATTGCTCCAGGCCGGCAAGCGCCGGTCCCAGCGTATTGCCGGTACGAATCTGCGCCGCCCGGATCTTGCCCTCGCCATCGAAACTGCCGAGGTCGTCGCGGCTGCGCAGCGTTCCTTCGAGCGCCAGCGTGTCCGCCCCGACCGAGCCGAGATCAACCGCGTCACCGCGCAGGTTGTAGCTGGCCAGCACGTCCCCATCAGCAAAGGCAAAGTCGCCCTTGGCGGCAATCCGCCGCGCGCTGTTCCCTTGCAAGGCGAGCCGCCCGCTGGTCAGGCCATAGCTGCCCTTGGCCCGGCTGAGCGTATCGCTGAGCTGGGCATCAAGCTGGAGCGTCGCCCCGCGCAGTGCCAGATCCGATCCGGCGCAGTCCAGCACCGGCAGATGCAGCGGCCCGCTGAAGCTGGGCTGGGCGGCAGTCGTGGTCAGCTTGCCATAGAATACCGTGTCCTGACCCTTGCACCCCGCGACAGTCCAGCGCGGGGCGGCAGCCGCGACTATCCCGGCAAAGCTGTTGCGGACGTTGCCCTGCCCTTCGGCCTTGATCCCGATCACCCCGAAATCGCCTTCGATCCGGGCCCGGGCATCGCGCAGGGTCAGGTCCAGATCGGGCAGGCCGGTCCGTTGGGTCGTGCCGTCGCCAAAGATCACCGGATCAAGCTTGCCGAAGCTGAGCTTGCCCTGCCGGTAGGTTCCGAACAGCCGTGCGCCGTCGAGTTCGACCCGGCCCAGCACCGGAATTCCGAAGCGCGGCTCGAACACCACCACCGCCCTGGCAATCGTCGCATCGGGCCGCGCCGGATCGCCGATCACCACGTTCTTGATCACCTGGCGGGTCGCGCCGATCGATTCGATCTCGTAGGTTCCGGGGATGCCAAGGTCTTCGAGCTGCCCGGCGATGATCGAGTTGGCGATCCGCTCGCGCGCCAGCCAGCCGGCGAACAGCGCGACCACGAACAGCAAGCCCAAGGCCGCAAAACCCCGCCGCCACCGCAGGCGGCGCGGGACGGCGGGAGCTTCCGCTTCAACTTCAGGGAGTTCGGCCTCAAGCTCCGACATAGATGGCTACACTTGCGCGCTTGGCCTGCGAAAGGCAATGGACAGGCGGAGCAGTTCCTTCGAAGGGAAACCCCGGTTGGCCGATGAAACGCCTGAGACGCAGCTTGGCTCCGGCCATCGGGCCCGATTGCGCGCGCGGCTGCTGAACGGCGGTGATGGCGCGCTGGCCGATTACGAAGTGCTCGAATATCTGCTGATGACCGCGATCCCGCGCAAGGACGTGAAGCCGCTCGCGAAAAGCCTGCTGACCCGGTTCGGCGGATTGGCCGGGGTGTTCAACGCCGATCCCACCGCGCTCGCCAAACATCCCGGCATGGGCGAAACCAGCGCCGCCGCGCTCAAGATCGTCGCCCTCGCCACCCGCCGCCTCGCCCGGACCGGGGTACAGGACCAGCCGGTGCTGGCCAGCTGGCAGGCGCTGATCGACTACCTGACGGTCGACATGGCCCATCTCAACCACGAACGGGTCCGTGTGCTCTACATGGACACCAAAAACCGGCTGGTCAGCGACGAACTGCTATCCGAAGGTTCGCTTGACGAAGCCGCGATCCATCCGCGCGAAGTGGTCAAGAAGGCGCTCGATCTGGGCGCGGCGGCGCTGATCATGGTCCACAACCATCCGTCAGGCTCACCCGAGCCAAGCCGCGCCGACATCGCGATCACCAACCGGATTGCCGAAGCCGCGCGGTTGCTCGGCATCACGCTCCATGATCATGTGATCATCGGCAAGGAAGGCCACGTCAGCCTGCGCGCCAAGGGGCTGGTTTGACATGTGCGTAGCCGCGATTGCCTGGGCAGCCGATCCGCGCTGGCGGCTGATCGCGATCGGCAACCGCGACGAATTTCACGAACGGCCGACGGCCCCGCTGGCGCAATGGGCCGATGGCCGGATTCTGGCCGGGCGCGATCTGCAGGGGGGCGGGACCTGGCTGGGGGTGAGCGAAGGCCGGTTCGGGCTGGTCACCAACCTGCGAGTCCCGGGCTATCCCAAGGCAGAGCTGGCCTCACGCGGGGCGCTGGTCACGGACTGGCTGCGCGGCAATGCGCCGGCGGCGATCGGGACGATGAACCCGTTCAACCTGTGGCTGGCGGATCACGAGCGTTTGCGCTTTGTAACCAATCAGCCCGAGCAGATCGATATTGCGCTCGAACCCGGCATCCACGGGCTGTCGAACGGTGCGCACGGCGACCGTTGGTTCAAGACCGCGCGGCTGGAAACGGCGCTGGCCGACTGGTTTGGCGGCGAAAATCTGCCCGAATCCCTGTTCGAACCGCTGCGCGACGAAACCACCGAATCGGCCGATCCCGAGGATGCGTTCTCATCGGTGTTCATCCGCAATCCGGTTTACGGCACGCGCTGTTCAACCGTAGTGACGGTCGATGTCGCTGGAAATGGCCGGATCGTCGAGCGGCGCTTCGACGCCTCGGGCGAACGGACCGGGGAAACCGCACTGGAATTCAACTGGCCGGTCTAACCGAAGTCCGCTGCCAGCAGCTGCGGTCGTTCCTTGGCGACCTTGACCACCAGTTCCCCGAACAGCCCGTTGACCCAGGCGAACCACTGGCGGGTGAATTTCGCCGGATCGTCCTGGTCGAAGGCTTCGTGCATGAAGCCGGTTCCAGCGTGGGTATTGCGCAAGGTCTGCAGGCTCCACGCGATCACCGCGTCATCGTCGCTCGATAGCGCGCGGACGATGATCGACATCGGCCAGATCTGCCGCTCGCCGATATGCGGTCCGCCGATCCCTTCGGCGGCGCGGCCTCGGAAGAACCAGGGGTTGGCCTCGCTCCACACCGCGTCGGCGGTGGTCCGCCACAACGGATAGTCGGCCGGCAGGCAGCGCAGATAGGCCAGCCCGAGCAGCGAGGGCACGTTGGCATCGTCCATGAACAGGTGGTTGCCATAACCGTCGGTCTCGTAAGCCAGCACCTGGCGGCCATCGGGCAGTTGCATGACGCCGTGCGCAAACACCGCCGCTTCAACCTCGGCGGCGAGCGCGCTCGCTTCGGTGGCAAAGGCCTCGTCCTTCAACACCGCCCGCGCCATTTCGGCCAGTTCGCGCAAGGTGGTCACTGCGAACAGATTGCCGGGGATGTTGCAGGGATAGGTGCAGGCATCGTCCGAGGGACGGAACGCGGAATGGATCAGGCCGTGCTTGCGGGTCGGCACGCCGATCCCGGCCAGCGTCGTTTCGGTCGGCTGGGTGCTCTGGCGCTGGAACCGGTACGGGCCGGGGCCGGTGAAGCGCTGCTGCTGCCTGAAGGTCGCGACGATCAGCCTGGCAGCGCTGGCCCAGGTGGCGTCGAACGGCTCGGTGTCGCCGGTCTCGCGCCAGTAATCGTGGGCGAGCCGCAGGACATAGCATAGCGAATCGACCTCCCACTTCCGCTCGGCCACGCCGGGTTTCATCTCGGTCCGGTCAGCCTTCGACCAGTGCAACCCGGCGGTGGAGGCCGGATCGCGGGTAAAGGCGTTGGCATAGGGATCGAGCAGCACGCAGCGCGCGTGGCGGCGGATCAGCCAGCGGTAAAGCTCGGCCAACTGCGGATCATGGCGGACCAGGTGCAGGTACGGTCGCAGCTGGGCGGCCGAATCGCGCAGCCACAGCGCGTCGATATCGCCGGTAATGACAAAGGCATCGGCCTTGCCATCGGCCTGACCCATGAACACCGTCGTATCGAGCGTGTTGGGAAAGCAGTTGCCGAACATCCAGGCAAGCTGAGGGTCCCTGATCAGCCCCGAAACCCGCTCGATCTCGCGCTCGACCGCCTTGCTGACGAAGCGGCGCTGGTCCGGGGCGGGACGATTGGACTGCATGCGGCTGGCCTCCTGAGCGTGCAGCCCGCGCGGCACGAGCAGTAACGCCGCCGAACCGGCGATGAAACTGCGGCGATTGGCCTGCGCAACGAACACCGCGCAAGTGGTGGCCCGTCAGGCGTTTGGGTTCAAGTCCCTTCCCGCGCTTGCCAAGTTCGCGATGTTCGGTAGGCTTCCCGCAACGCCCCACACTGTTCGTCATTGCGAGCGAAGCGAAGCAATCCAGGGCGGTTTGCGCGGCTCTGGATTGCTTCGCTTCGCTCGCAATGACGATGGGGGGTTGAAATCCAGGAGAGCCCCATGACCGTCCAGCAGCCCAACGGCATCCACCACATCGCGATCATGTCGGCCGACATGAAGGCGCAGCTGAGCTTCTTTACCCAGGTGATGGGCTTTCCGCTGGTCGGGCTGTTCGAGATGCACGGCGTGCCGGGCGGCAAGCATGCGTTCCTCAAGATGGACGACGACAGCTTTTTCTCGGTGGTCGAACTGGCCGGGATCGCGGAGATCCCATCGACCATCGGCATCACTCACGCCGGGACCGGCGCGGGCAAGTGCGCTGCCGGGGTCACCCAGCACATCGCGTTCCGCGCGCCGCACGAGGCCGGGCTGATCGCGCTGCGCAACCGGATCCGCAGCCATGGCGTACCGGCGATCGGCCCGATCGGGCACGGGTTCTGCCGGTCGATCTACTTTGCCGGACCCGAAGGGCTGACGCTGGAAGTGGCCTGCGCGGTCAGTGAGGTCGATCCGGCCCACTGGGTCGATCCAGCGATGCTGGCCGAATGCGGGATCTCGGGCGAGGAAGCCGAGGCGATGCTCAACCCCGCACCGTGCACCGCCGACAGCCCGGTGCCGCAGCCGGGCTATGACGCCAGCAAGCCGCAGCTGGCCTATCCGCCCGAAGCGCTGAAGGCGATCCTCACCGCCCCCGACGCCGCAATCACCGCGCAGGGGAGTTACGACAAGCCTCCGGTTCCGGCTTGATTACCGGCGCGCAGCAAGACGTTACGGCGGGCTATGTCCTGTTACCCGGCGCGGTGCCCGATGCACTGGTGCGTTCAGCCGTGGCAGCGTTCGAGGCGGGCTACCTGCCATCGGACCAGTGGCCCACGCCGCGCGACCAGGACTGGCGGCTCGCGCAGGTCGATCTTGATCCGACGATCCAGGCGATCTGCCGCCTCCCCAAGTTGCTCGAAGCTGCCGGGCAGTTGATCGGCGCGCCGTTCTTCCTGATGCAGGTCGACGGGCGCGATCCGCTGCAAGGCAACCGGCTCCAGCCGCTGCACCGCGATGCCGAAGGCGCGGCACGGCCGTTCGCCATCGCGATGGTGTTCCTCGACGATTACGGGCCGGACAACGGCGCGACCCGGCTGGTCCCGCGATCGCATCGTGGTGCCAGCGACGCCGAGCCGCTGGTCCTGTCGGGCCGGGCGGGCGACGTGGCGGTGATGGACGCCAACCTGCTCCACGGCGCGACCATCAACGCCAGCGGAGCGCCGCGCCGCTCGCTGCTGGTCACTTACGCCGATGCCCGCCTGCGCGAAGAACTTGCCCCCACCGAACCGCTACGCGGGGTGCGGAAGGACACCAGCGAGGTGTTCGCCCCGGCTTACTGATGGCGGTAGATCGCCCGTTCGTGGCTCAACGCCTTGAACCCGAAATAGCCATGATAGCTGCCGGTGCCGCTGTGGTTGACCCCGCCGAACGGCAGCCCGTTTTCAAGATAGTGCGAGAACACCCCGTTCACCGTCACCCCGCCTGACGAGGTGCGCTGCAGGATCCGCTCCACGTTGGCTTCATCGTTGCTGTAGATGTACAGCGCCAACGGCTTATCGTGGGCCTCAATATAGCCGATCGCCTGATCGAGGGTTTCATAGGTCATCACCGGCAGCAACGGCGCGAAGATTTCCTCCTGGAGGATCTTCATCTGCGGGGTGACCCCGGTCAGCATGGTCGGATGAACGGTCCGGTCCTCCGCTTCCAGCGTCCCGCCGACCGCCACGGTCGCGCCTTGTGCCACGGCATCGTCGAACATGCCCTTGACCCGGCCAAAGTTGCCCGGGTTGACCACCTGGGCGATCGCCTGCTTGTTGATCGCGCCGTCAGCGCCATAGAGGTTCTTGGCGACATTGGCCTTGAAGCCCGCGACCAGCCGCTCCTGATCGGCCTCGGGCACGAACACGTAGTCGGGGCAGATGCAGGCCTGGCCGCCGTTGAACTGCTTGGCATTGGCCAGATCGGCCGCGATCTTGTCGATATCGGCACCGTGGTCGATGATCACCGGGCTCTTGCCGCCCAGTTCAAGCGTCACGCTGGCGAGGTGCTTGGCCGCGGCGGCGGCGACGATCTTGCCGACGCGGGTGCTGCCGGTGAAGAAGATGTGGTGGAACGGCAGTTCGAGCAGCGCCTCGGCCACATCGACGCCGCCTTCGAACAGCGCGACCTCGTTTTCGTCGAACACCTCGCGCACGATCGTGCCGGCGATCTTCGCGGTCGCCGGGCACAGGTCGGTCAGCTTGACCATGCAGCAGTTGCCCGCCGCGACCGCCGCCGCGAGCGGGCCGAAGGTGAGGCCGAGCGGGAAGTTCCACGGGCCCAGGATCAGGCAGACCCCGCGCGCTTCGTAGGCGATCTGGGCGCGGTCGGCCGGGTTGAGCGAAGGCGTCACCTCGGTCGGGGTGAGCCGTTCTGGCGCTGCAACTTTGGGGCGTTTCGCGCCCTGGGGTCAGAAGATGGCGTCCGTGCTGCCCTTGGTGGTGCTGGTGTCGGGCATCGAGTCGGATTTCTTGGCCATGGCAACGAAGGCGACGTACAACGTTGCCGGCACTGCTGGCACGCCGATCACGACTCTTGCTGTGCCTGGTGCGGCGCGTGCGAAGTTGAATCAGGGCCTGGCCCCAAGGACATGAATCGATCCATCCAGATGGATTCTGTGACCATGGGCGCGCTGGTGAATGGCTGGACTAACGTAAAGACGCTGGATGATCTCCGGCAGAAGGGAGCCGTCATCGTGGAGCCCAGTGGAAAGCTGCGGCGCATCAAAGTGGACGACATGCGGGAGG